>JAAZIF010000007.1 GCA_012510335.1 Methanomicrobiales archaeon
GTGTATCAGATGCATCACCTTTTCAAAAACCATAGACATCGCCCATGGCAACGGGCCCAAGGGGATTTGAACCCCCGACCACCTGGTTAAAAGCCAGGCGCTCTACCTAACTGAGCTATAGGCCCCGCGCGTACTGCCATCTAGCATTATTACAATGCGAGAATAGTATAAATACTTTGCTTCAGGGCGCATCATATCATTCGCATTCTAACGATATAAACTTTTCAGTTCTGTACTGTCTGCGAACCATACCGGCATACTTAATGCTCTCTCCCGGCCTACCATCATACTGACATCCCCATTTCCCGGTGTAACATGGTTGACATCAAAGATCATGCCGATGTGCTCATATCTACTCTGTCCAGCGTAACGATGGGCATTTACCTGCTCATTGCCGCCTCACTCTCCTTGCTTGCGATCATCTCCCTTTACGATGTTGCCCTGCAGGTGATAGCACTCGCCCATGCCGGGGATATGACGCAGGGCGTGCTCCAGGTGCTGCACGCGCTCCTACTCACCATCATCATCGTGGAACTCCTGGAGACGGTGATGGCATACTTCAGAACCAGCAGGGTGCAGGTTACGCCGATATTGATCGCAGGCATCACCGCGATGGTTCGGCGGGTGCTGACATTTGGGGTAGAACACCTCGATCCGATCAATATCGGTATGACGCTCGCCGCAATTCTCGTTCTGACGTTTGCAGCTGTCTATATCGGTCGCCAGGAACATGCAGATTGGCATCAGGGTAGTGCTTCTTCTTAATCTCAGGGGGCGCGGGAGTGCGGGAACCGCGCGAAACCCGGTTGCTGGAGGGTATAATCCTCTTCGCACCGGGTGCGAGACGCAATAATCGTATGGAAACATCAGGCGGTATGCGGCGTGACAGTCATGGTATCTCAGATCTCAAAAACGGGTTATTTAGAATCGATATCAGCCTGCGTGAGGCTGCAATAGGGGGTCGTTCGCCCGGGCGATCCCCTCAAAAACCGGGAGGGAGAGGTATTCATCGCACCCCAAAGATACCCGAAAACTGGCCCCTGATCTGATTTAAACGCTCTTCCTGAAGATTGATGCTCATAGCCATACTCTTTATGGCTCGCATGATGTTCTCGCCCATGCCTGCCCGGGCATCCTTGATGCTGTATGTGGTCTCCAGTATCTTCAGGAGGCGCTTATTGATATCAACGCTCTTTGAGAGGCGCTCATACTCGTCTATGATCCGGTGATCCACGCCGGCCTCGCGCGCGCGTTCGATCTCAGCAGCGATTGAGTTCCTGCGTGCCAGCACACGTTCGATGGCTTCGTATAGCTGGTGATGAGTGGTGGGTTTGAGGATGTAGTCCTCGATATAGACCCCGTACTGGCTGGCCTCTTCAGGCGTAAGGGGTTTTGCTGTCACCATAAGGACCGGGATGTTGCGCGTTTCAGGGTTGGCCTTTATCTCCTCAAGAGTCTCCCACCCATCCATCGGCTCCATCATGATATCCAGGAGGATCAGGTCAGGAGTGGTTGACTTTAAAGTTTCCAGACACTCCTCGCCGCTGAAGGCTGTGATAGGCTTGTACCCTCCCCGCTCAAGCATTGTGACAAAGACATCGACGATCATGGGGCTATCATCGACGATAAGTATTGTATACATCACGTTACCTCTCCGATTCTAGCTGCTATATCAGTCAGCTGCCTCTGTACTGTTGGGAGATCTGCAGACTTATCTATTGTCGCTGTGATCAGGGCAGCCTCTCCCGCACTCACAATGAGGATTGTAGCGTCGGTTGCGGTGATGATGACCGTGGACGGCCGCTGTATATGCGCGCTGCCGCAAACCGCCTCTGCTGCTGCAAGGACCGTTGCGCTCATTGCTGCAAAAAGAGACGATGATAGACTGCCCTCCCAGAAGTATTTACCCATAACCCGGCCATCGCATGATACGAGAGCGCACGCAACGACGCCGGCGGCGGATCGGATCTCGTCGACGTAATCCTGAGCAGCCTCTTCCAAGGAGGTGTGGCAATTCATTTTTTAACTCCGGTTTCTATTATGAATATGTATACATTGAATGATATATGAATATCGAATCTGTTTTCGCTCCAGATCGGCGTTTGCTCTATTTTCGACTATAATCCCTGACAAATGCGATTTTTGGTGGGAGTAGAGGTTGAGCATACCCGGGCACCCTGCGGGGGTGCGGCCACACGGTTTTTCCTCACCCATCCTGGTGAGGATCCAGGGTTGAGAAGCCCGGCAAGGATCTCGCGTCGATGATAGATCGAGATGGTAACACCGGCATATCATCATTGCCGGTGTAGCCGAGGGTATGTCCATTACAGAGTGGGTGCGGTTGGTTCCCGTGTGGCTCTGGTAAACCCCGGAAGCGGATCGCAGTTGCACTCCGGATGTAGGTGATCGTCTGTTAGGATCTCATCCGGCCGGATCCACCACTGCCCGCATTATGGGCTGACTGCGGATCGTGACCAGAGTTCATCGATCACCATAAAACCCTGGTTTTCCCCGGTGCGAGGAGGGAAGCAGTCACGGCCCCTCTCCCGTAAGGGATGGTCACCTGCGGTCATCCGCATGAGGCAAGCCCCGAGGCCTGCCCCTGACTGCCTCAGCACCATCTCTCCGGAGATGGGGAGTTTCCCCACTCACTCTCCCTTGCAGGGGCGCTCTTCTCCAACCAGAGGAGAGAGATCTTTATGCCTCCAGGCCCCGGGCGACTGCAACGGGGCCTGCACCACATATAAGAATTATGGGGCGTGGTTATCTCTTTTAAGAGAGGATAGCCTGTGGAAACATATATGAACTCTCACGGGATATCCGATAGGAGGGATGCCTGATGGAGATCGTGAAGATCCCGAATATGGATAAAGCGGAGTATGACCAGCTCATTGAGGAGGGGTTTATCAGCCGTATCGCGTTTCAGGGGAATAAATATCCATACATCGCGCCGTTTCTCTATGTCTTTGACGGAAAATTTCTCTATTTCCTGGCGACCAGGTATGGCAGAAAGAACAATCTCTTCCGGCAACATCCATATGTCTCCGTCGAGATCGAGAAGTACTCAAGCGATCTATCGTGCTACACCTTCGTGACCATGCAGGGTTACCTGGTGCAGCTTGAGGATGCGATCGAGAAAAAGATCATCAGGGAGAGGTTCGTGGATATGATCAAGACGCACAACCTCTCAAAGAACATCCTTGCTGCGCTCGGTCACAAACCCGAAGATCCGATCGAGGCTATAGCCTCAGAGGAGCGTTCAAATATATGGAAACTTACCGGTGTAACCGATATCGTCGCCTTAAAGAACTTCTAATCCCGGTGCCTCTGCCGGGAGTACCGGTCAGTCCAGCGCACCTTCACCCTTACGTGAGAACCGCGAAACAGTCTCCCACGCAATCGATCAATCCCCCGGGAACTGCTCTGCAAACTGTATCGAGGCATCTCGCTCACTGATCCATCCGTGCCCCTGGCTCGCCGCATTTTCGCTCATTTCGCCTCATCAGCGCCAGATCTGCAGATCTGATGGAGAAGGGACTCGACCACATCACGCCGATGCTTCATCAGTTCTCTCAGAGCAATTGTAATCGCCAGATCTCCTATTGAAATAATAATATTTTTATAGTCAGATTTAAAACAATAGATACTGTCTGATGGTGAATGGATGAGGTCAGATAAAGTACGGTATTTTACGCCACGCGATGAAGAACTCGCCGAACTCCTCATGGGTATCGGCATCAAGAGAAACGTCTCAAAAGTGCTCGTATACCTTGCATATACCGATGAAGCAACGTCCCGCGATATCGAGCGGGGTACCGATCTTCGTCAACCCGAGGTCAGTATTGCCATGCGCCACCTCAGGGAGTGCGACTGGGTAGAGACCCGTGAGAGCAAGTCAGAGAGCAAAGGACGTCCGGTGAAGATCTACACCCTCTCCCGCCCTATAACAGAGATCATGGATACTATCGAGAAAGAAAAGAGGAAAGAAGCCCGGCACCAATTAGACCTCATCCAGAAGATGCGGGAATGTATATCAATGCAGTGATACGACGAGACAATTCTTTTCTTCACCAACAATAACCGTTACCTTTCCTCTACAGGCTGTAAAAAGACCGCATTCCAGTACACCGGGGATGGCGGTTATTGCTGCCTCCAGGCCTCCAGGGTCTGCAATCGCCCCGAAATCACAGTCAAGGATGAAGTTGCCATTGTCGGTGATGATCGGGCCATCTTTCTTCATCCCCTCCCTGAGGTTCGGGTCTGCCCCGAGTGCGGCGAGCCGCCGGGAGACCGGCACCGAGGCAAACGGGAGAACCTCCACAGGGACGGGCGCGCTTAAGATCTCTACCATCTTTGCCGGGTCAACGACGATGAATACCCTCCGGGAAGCATCACAGACACACTTCTCACGGAGAAGCGCCGCCCCGCGCCCCTTGATAAGGTGGAGATCCGGATCGACCTGATCGGCCCCGTCGATGGCTACATCGAGTATGGGGTGCTCATCAAGGCTGGAGAGCGGGATGCCGTACCGGCGCGCCCGGATAGCCGCCTGGTATGATGTCGGGACGCCAACGATGGATAGGCCGTCCCTTTCGATCCGCTCACCCAGACACTCCATCGCGAAGAATACGGTAGACCCTGTGCCAAGGCCGATGGTCATCCCATCCTCGACCAATTCTGCCGCGTGATAACCTGCATTACGCTTTGACGCTGCCTGCTCTGCTGCATTCATCCTGCATCCTCATGCCTGCCATCAAAGATACCCCTGAGGTTATCCTTGGCGTGGACCGCCGTGCAGTCAAGCGTGATCGGCGTGATCGAGACGTTGCCCTTCTGCACGGCGTGTACATCGGTCCCCTCCTCCGCATCCTCGCACAGGGGTCCGTCGATCCAGTAATAGGGGCGCCCACGGGGATCGAGACGCCTCTCCACGCCGGTGTAGAAGAGTTTCTCGGCAAGGCGGGTGATCTCGTAACCGCCGCGCACCGGTGTCGGGATATTCACGTTGATGACATGAGCACCCTCCGGGAAACCGCTGGCAAGGATCTTCTCGCATACCTCCCGGACCACCCGTTTTGCATCGCCAAACCGGTCTGTGACCCCGGAGGGGTCATCGAACTTATCGCCCTGGTCCTCCACCTGCAGCGAGAATGCAAGAGATGGCACCCCCTGGTTTGAAGCCTCTAGCGCGGCCCCGACTGTGCCCGATGTCATTATGGACTCGTATGAGAGGTTCTCGCCTATATTGATGCCACTGACCACGAGGTCAGGTTCCAGGCGCAGTGCAAACAGCCCGATGATCACCGCATCGGTTGGCTTTCCGCCGACCGAGTATGCCGGCACCCCGTTCATCGTCACCAGGGTCGCGCGGATAGGTTCAAAGATGGAGATCGATCTCCCCACGGCGCTCTGCTGGGTGGCAGGCGCGACCACAGTGACATCAGCGATCGAATCAAGCGCCTCGTAAGCCGCCCAGAGTCCCGCGGACGTTATCCCATCATCATTGGTGAGCATTATCTTCGGCTTCATCTCTGCTTATATGGGTCGTTCCCGTGCATCAAATATTTGCCCGATCGTCAGTGTCAAGTGTCTGGTAGCCAACCTCTACTATGATGAAGGCCTTTCTCGCCGAATACTCAGTATGTAATGACCCCGAGCTTGCACCTGAAGGTGCCGCCATGCTCACCGCGATCAGCGGGAGTTTCGACCGTTGTGGTTATGATGTGGTGATGCCGGAGGGCCCCGACTTCGCGGGCGAGATCCGGAGGCTCGCGCCCGGATGCGACGTCGGGCTGGTCATTGCGCCGGATCATCTCCTCTTCCGGTACACGCATCTCCTTGAGCAATTAACCCACAACATCGGGTGCGGGAGCATGAATGCAGCCGTCTGCGCCAACAAACAGCAAACCGGGGCAATACTCTCCCGACACGGGATCGCGGTTCCTCCCGGTGCCCGGGGAGGGAAGCGGGTCGTCAAACCGATCATGGGCTGCAGCGCCCAGGGGGTCAGACTGACCGATGAGGAGCCCGGTGCCGGCGAGTTCGCCCAGGCTTACATAGAGGGGGACGCGCTGAGCGTGAGCCTCGTGGGGAGCCGGGTGACCGGCAACGTCTGCGAGTACCACTCAGGCGATCAGCCGCTCCTGCTCGCTGTCAACCGGCAGGAGATCGCCATTGAGGAAGACGGTTCGTTCCGGTACCTCGGGGGCGAGACGCCCGTCCACCCCGACCGAGAGGAGGAGATCGTCTCCACCGCCGCCCGCGCGATGAATCTCCTCGGGTGCCAGGGATATACCGGGATCGATATCATCGCCGGCGATCGCGTATACGTGGTGGATGTCAACCCGAGGCCCACGACCAGCCTGGCCGGTATCGTGGAGGTCATGGAGGAGGAGATCGCAGAGATCCTGGTGGCAGCATCGCGCGGCGAAGGGCCGGCAGAGGTGCATCTCTCCGGAAGGGTAAAGTTCGACAGAGGCGGGAGGATCAGTCGGGTATGATCGGTATCGATATCGGTGGCGCGAACCTCAAGGTCGTCGATGATGCCGGCGTGCATATTCACTATTGCCCGCTCTGGCAGGGTGCGCCACTCGCTGAGTTCCTCAAGCCCTATGCAGACTCTGCCGCTGTGGTGATGAGCGGGGAACTGGCAGACTGCTTCGCAAGCAAGATCGAAGGGATCCAGTGGATTGTCGATACCGTCCACGCGGTCATCCCCGACGCCATCTTCTACGGCACGGATGCAGCGTTTCATGCCCGGCCGGTCCCGGCCCTTGCCGCCGCGAACTGGCTGGCGTCAGCCGACTGCCTGCGGGAGGAGTATGCTGATGCGGTTCTCCTCGATGTGGGGAGCACCACCGCCGATGTTATCCCCCTCAACCGCTTCGAGAGCCTCAAGGGTCTGACCGACATAAGGCGGCTGCAGAAGCACTATCTCGTCTACACAGGCATGCTCAGGACGAATGTCGCGACGATTATCTCATCGGTCACGCTGGATGGGACGGTGACCCCGGTGAGCACCGAGTACTTCGCTGCAAGCGCCGACGCGCATCTCGTTCTCGGCCAGATCACCCCTGAGGATTATACATCCCCTGCACCGGATAACGGCGAGAAAACCCGGGATGCAGCACTAAGAAGACTTGCCCGGGTTGTCTGCTCAGATATCGACGATATAGGAGAAGACGGAGCCCTCCAGGTTGCCCGGCAATTCTGGGAGGCCCAGCGGGCGTTGATTCTACGAGCGGTGGGGCGTACACTCTTCCAGAGCGGTGCCGGGAGGGTGATCACGGCAGGGATGGGTGCTGATCTCTTTGCCCGGGAACTGGACGGCATGGCGTTGAACCGGGAGCTCGGGGCGGTCTCGGATGCATTGCCGGCGTATGCAGTCAGGGAGGTGGCGCTACGGCATCGCGCTTGCGACTGACACTCCTACTGCTGGCGGTGTCGGTCATCATAACCGGGGTGTCGCTGGTGCTTGGCTTCCCGTTCTTCTTTCTCCTTCTGTTTGTACCGCTGGTTCCACTCTTCAGGAGACCGTCCGCCGTGCGGCGCTGTCCTGTCTGCGGGTGGGAGACCGCAGGCAGTGAGCGCTTCTGCCCTTATGACGGAACCGAACTTGCGCCTCAGGGAAGAGAACGGTAACGGGCCATTTCGCCTTGAGGGGCGATCGAGTGATTCGCCGATCCCCGCGTGAGTAACTATAAATAGTCTCGATGTCCATCGCCTGCTCTGCGTGAAGGTGACTCTCACCTTCGAGAGTATACCCGATGATAGGTGGTTGTAATGGCTAGAACTATTCTGGAAAAGCAGGCGCGGAAGACGGGAGAGCAGAGGTTCATGTCCTCCGAGGATATCGTGGGGAAGAGGGTGAAGAACCCGGAGGGTTACGATCTCGGTGAGATATCAAGCCTGCGGGTCGGCCTGCCCACGGCGAGGGTGGCATACGCGGTGCTCAGGACCGGGGGCATGCTCGGTCTTGGTGCAAAGCTCTTTGCGATCCCTATCGAGGCGATGGTCTACCGACCAGGCGATGAGGTCTTCGTGGTAAACATAAGCAAGCACAAAATTGACAGCGAATCCGGTTTCACGGAAGGGGAGTGGCCCGGGGAGGCAAGCTGGAACCTGATAGAATCAACCCGGCCCATGGCTCCACCGAGCCAGGAAGAGGCGCGGGCCGCTACCCATACAGAGGCAGCCAGTGGGATGACTCCGGGTGCGGTGGAGGGCGAACGTCCCATTGCGGCTCCCGGGCTATCTGCTGCCGACCTGCAGGTCTACCTCAGGGACATGAACTATCCTGCGGGAAAAGGGGATCTGATCAACCACGCGCGGGAGCATAACGCACCCGCTGATGTGATCGCGATGCTTGAACAGCTCGGTGACCGGACATACCAGTCTGCCGGCGACGTGAGCGAAGAGTTCGCCAGGGCCAGATAACTCCAATTTTTTGCCGGCGATCTGATCCCTCAGGGGAAGAGCCTGGTCTGGACTGTATCCCGGCCGCCGAATATGACGTGCTGTCCGGCGGCCTTCCCCCTGATCCCGGCCCGCCTGAGATCTCTGATATCGGCGAGCGGCCGCTCCCTGCGCATAGCAAGGATCCGGTCCGCACCCTTCGGTCCGATGCCGGGGATCCGGAGGAGATCGCGGCGCGGTGCGAGATTGACGTTCACCGGACCCAGGGATGCCGCAAGAACCTCTTTTGGATCGCGGTTCCCGAAGAACCCCTCCTCGTCGAGCGCCGCCCGGAGTTCCTCGGCGCCGATACCGTAGTCCCTGAGGAGGTAGTCGGCCTGGTACCACCGCCGCGCCCGCCAGGCCGGGGTGTCCGGGTGCGATGCCAGTGGGGTGCCGGGCAGGGCGCGGAACGCCGCGAAGTGGATCCGGAAAGGCCGGGTCCGCCGGTACTGGTCGGCGACGCAGGTGAGGAGCTCCGCATCGGTCTCGCCCGCCGCCCCGACGACGACCTGGGTGATATGGTTGCCGGGCTTCTCCTCCGCGACCCAGGCCTGGCGCTTCAGTATGTCCTGCCGGTAGTCCTTCACCCCGGCGATGCAACCGAGGCGATCGGAGGATGTCGTCTCCAGGTTGATGCTGATCCGGTTTGCAACCCCGGCGGCGGCGTGGATATCAGCCCGGGTTGCGCCCGGGAGGATCTTGAGGTGCATGTAGCCGTCGTAGCCCCGCTGCCGCAGGATCTCCCCCGTCTCCACTATATCATGCATGGCCAGGTCGACATCTTTCGGTATACCGGAGCTCAAGAAAAGGCCGCCGACGAGTCCGTCCCGCCAGAGCCCGAGAAAGGTCGCGGCGAGCTCTTCGGGAGAGAAACACATCCGTTCCCGCTGCAGGCGGATGGAGCAGTAAGCGCAGTCGTATGAACAGGTTCCATGCAGGAGCACTTTCAGCATCCGCCCGCACCCTCCGGCCCTGGGGTTGTAGGTGATGCAGGGCGCGGCCTCAAGGAACCTGATGCACTCCCCCGGGCTGCAGATATCAAACCTCCCGGCGGCGGTGAGGTGAGTGAGTTTCCGCTCCTGTATCGACATGCAGAAGAGATCGGCCCGTGGGGTGAATAACCTGGCGCGTGCGGTGTGAAAGTGTATTTTCTCCGGTGCCCGGAGGCGGTCCGCGGTGTGCCGGCTTTGCGCGCCTTCCTGGATTATTCCGCGGAAGACCACTGCATGACACCGGGAGTTCCTGTGGACGGTCTTCCCGGTTGCGCGGGAAGTCAGGCAGGGGATCCAGGCAACACTCTCTTCTGCGTGAGGTTATAACCCATGTACTGCTGCAGAGCCGTTCCGCCGGTCACTCAAACCCCTTAAAGATGCCCGCGAAGAGCATGATCACCGGGATGACCTCAAGGCGCCCGATCCACATTACCGCTATGAAGAGGATCTTCGCCGGGCCATCCATATCAGGCGAGACAAACCCCGCAGTCATGCCGTTGTTGCACATGGCGGAGACGACCTCGAAGATCACGGTGCTCGAGTCAAACGATGTCGGTTGCAGATGCATCACGAGCACCGTGGCGATGAATATCGTCAGGAAATAGAGCATGATGATCAGCATGTTCCGGGAGACCTCGAGCTCTGCGATATTCTTCGGGATCACCCTCCCCTCATACCTGAAGGGCACGATCACCTTCCCGGAGACAAACATCCGCCGGAACCACCAGAGCAGACTCTGGAAACCGAGAACCACCCGGGAGAGTTTGATACCTCCCGCGGTGCTCCCAGACGCCCCGCCGATCACGATCAGCATCGAGAGGAAGAGAACCGTCACGCTCGCCCACTCACCCGGTGCAGCGGTCTGAAACCCGGTGCTGGTGACCGCGGCGGCCGACATGAAGAGCGCCTGGCGGAGGGCGGTGACGACCCCGGTTGCGCTGAGCGTGACCAGATCCCAGGTTATCACAAGGATCCCGAGCGCGACGAGCATGAAGAGGAGGCGGGCCTGCTGGTCAGTGAAGAACCGCACCTCTCTCCTGCGGTAGAGGATGTAATAGAGTTTGAACGGCAGGGCCCCGGCGATCATGACCGGGACGATGAGAACCTCCAGGAACGGGTTGTTGTAGAAAGGTATCCCCTCTGAATGGACCGAGAACCCGCCGGTGGAGATCGCGGAGAGAGCTATATTCGCCGCATCCCAGAGGGGTACCCCGGAGAGGAGGATCAGACCGACCGATGCAGCGGTCAGCACCAGGTATATCTTCCACATCTCAAGGCCGGTAGCAACAACGCTCGGCATCAGCGCTTCCGAGCGCCCCTCCGACCGGTAGAGACGGAACTGGGTCAGCCCCGTCCGTGAGGCCATCGCGACGGTGAAGGCGACGATCCCGATGCCGCCGAGCCACTGCATCAGCGACCGCCAGAAGAGGAGCGTCCGGGGCAGGTCTTCGACCGACCGCATCATGGTCAGGCCGGTATCGGTCCAACCGGACATCGCCTCAAAGACCCCGTCCAGGTACGGGACGCCGAGGCCGAGGGTGAACGGCAGAGCGCTTGCAAGTGCGCAGACAAGCCATATCAGTGCGACTGACATGAGGGCGATGGAGAGGGGAGCCTCACGCTCTCGCCGGGGGATCCGGGAAAAAAACGCTCCGAGGAGGAAGAGGAGGACCGGGACAGAGGCCATGGGGAGGATCATATCCCATTCCCGGTAGATCACCGCCACGGCGAGCGGCACCGCTGTGCCTACGCTGATAAACTGGAATATCCTGCCGATATCGGGAGCGATGGTCGAAAATCGCTCGATCCACTCCATCGATAGAGATTTTCCCGGCGCTCTTATCTATCTTTGCGGAGACCCGCCGGGAGCGCTCTCGATCGCTATGCGCCGGTTGATGATCCGCCAGGCAAGTATGAGCTGGGCAATTCCGCCTGCCGTCAGGTAGTCCCCGTTCTTGACCAGGTTGATGGGCCGGACCTGTGTCTGGATCTCGATATTCCTCTCGAGTTTCCGGACAACGGTGTAGTTCAGTTCACCATCGAACGTGAGTGCCCCCATCGCCCTCCCCTCCACCTCCTCGGTGGTGAACTCGACCATGAAGTTCCTCTGCGCGAGGGAGAGGATCGGGAAGAGGTCGATCGAGAGGTCAACGTTCCTGATGGTTCTATCGATCTCGTTCTGGCAGAGGGTGACATGGTAGACATTCCGGTTCTCACCCGCCTCCCTGCCGTACTTCGAGAAGCCTATCCTGATGACCGCATCCGCAAACTTCCGCTGCGGTTCGACGTAGCGTTCGTAGTCGGGTTTGCGCTCTTCCATCTCAGCAATAACAGTCTCCGGATCGTAGCCGCGCTGCTCCACGTCGCGCTTGATCTTCCAGGCGCGCTTGACGCCGGGGTCGGGGTCAACATAGAGTTTGAAGTCGATCAGATCCCGCAACCTCCCGGTGATGAAGGGATGCAGCCCTTCGACGATCAGGATCTTTGTGGGGTTGAAGGGCACCGGGGGGTCGAATTTACCGTTGTCATGGTTGTAGACGGGCTTATTGATGGATTTCCCCGCCTTCAGGGCCATAAGATGCTCCTCGAGGAGGTCAAACCGGTTCGCCTCGGGGATGAGCGGGGTGATCCCGAGTTTCTTTCGTTCCTGGCGGTCGTAGCGGTGGTAATCATCGGTGGTGATCATGGAGACCAGATCTCTTCCAAAGATCGCCCGGATGGCCCGGGTGAATGTGGTCTTCCCGCTCCCGCTGTCTCCCGCTACGCCGATGATGAAGATGTAGGGCGATTCTGCAATGACTCTCTTGAGATCGGATGGTGGCATACGTCAAGCTCTGTTGAATTGGTCTGTATTCTGGTCGGTTAAGGTTTTGGTGCTACCGGACTCACCCGGCAACCCCCGGGTCGGGAACGATCGGGCTCCATGCCAGGGGTAAAAAGCAGGGAGAGACCGCCCGGGCCGCGGCGGTCCTCACGAGGCAGGGAGTTCCTCAGGCGGTGATGACCCCTGCTTCCTCGTGCTTCTTCCGGATCTCATCGGCGAGCCGGTCCAGCGCCGCGAAGTCGGCCTCTTTCGGGTAGCCCTTGATGTAGACCGGTTCGATGAACTCGACCTTGAGCCGGCCGAGCATATCCTTCAGGTTGTCGATGGTCTTACCGCCCCATCCATAAGACCCGATCACCGTCGCGTAGCGCGCCTTCGGCCGGAGGAGGTTTGCGAGGTACGCGGCGTAGACGACCTGCGGATGGGGACCGAAGAGGAGGGTCGGCGTCCCTATAACAATCGTCGCGGCATCGACGAGGGCTTTTGCCAGGTCACCTATATCGGTCACCGAGAGGTTGAACGGTTCGACCTCGACGCCCCTCTGCACCAGGGCATCGACGAGGTGATCGACCATCGCCTGCGTGCTTCCATGCATGGAGACGTACGGGAGAACCACCATATTCTGCACCGCATCGCCCGTCCAGTCCCTGTATGCATCCATGATGAACGCCGGCTTATCGTGGAGCGGACCGTGGCTCGGCGCGATTATACTGATGTCGCGCGATTCGAGTTTCTGCAGGTGTCCCTTGATGCCCGAGCGAAACGGCATCATTATCTCAGCGTAGTAGCGTTTCGCCGAATCGTAGACCTCGCACTCATCGGGGACATAGAGGGAGGTCGTCGCGTAATGCGATCCGAGGAAGTCGCATGTAAAGAGGATCCGATCCTCCGGGAGGTAGGTGAGCATCGTCTCCGGCCAGTGGACCCAGGGAGCCATGATGAACTCGAGAGTCTTTCCCCCGAGGGAGAGGGTCTCGCCGTCACCGATCGTGATGAAGCGCTCTTCTGGTATATGGAGGTGATCGGCCAGGAGGTCGCGGCACTTCTCGTTCGTCACCACCTTCGATTCCGGGAACCGGTCGAGCACCGCCGGGATCGAGCCTGAGTGATCCTGTTCGGCGTGGTTGCAGATGATGTAATCGATCTTCTCGACGCCGAGTTCGTCAAGGTTCCCCATGAGGCCGGCGGTCATCGCGGGGTCGACGGTATCGATCAGCGCTGTCGCATCACCGCCCTGCACCAGGTAACTGTTGTAGGTGGTGCCGTAGGGGAGCGGGATCAGTTCATCGAAGACCCGGCGATCCCAGTCGATGACCCCGACCGAGAAGACACCCGGTACAATTTCGCGCGCGGTCATCCTCTACAGCCTCCTTAAAATAATGTTATGGGACATGGGTTCACACACTCCAGCCTCCCCGGCGGCCTGTGCCGTGCCGGGCGGCTATGAGCGCATATTAGGCGCTCGCACTGATAACCATTTCGTCCTGCTACCTCACATCCAGGGGGGTGACCTCTCCTCCCGCTCTCCTGACCACATTTGCAAAGAGGTGGGCCTGCCGGGTCGGTTCGGGGAGTCGGTACCCCCGGGCGGTTGAAAGCACGAGATCGACCGCATGCGAAAGACCTATCCGGTGGCCCACCGATATGTATACCGGTTTCGTCAGGTCTTTCGTCCGCACCGCCATACCGATCGTCTCGCCGTCATGGAGCATCGGGCTTGTCGAGCCCCGGGCGGGCCCCGGATCTGTCA
>JAAZIF010000100.1 GCA_012510335.1 Methanomicrobiales archaeon
ACTCGGTGTGGATAGCCTTGCTGCACAGGCGGCAGGAACGGTGCATTGCTACCGCGCAAAGAACGGGGTGATCGAGGAGGTCTTACAACCTCCTCGCATCCAGAAAAATTCAGATGATATTTAACCCCGATTCCCGCGCAACCTCGACAAACGCCTCTCCCACGTGCCGGATCTGTTTTGCGGTCAGCCCGAAGGTGTTGTATTTCCAGATCCTGGTGGAGCCCGGTATGATACCGGTGATGCCCCGCCTCTTCAGTTCGCTTGAGAGGAAGTACCCGCGTTTCTTGTGCTCCCGTGCCACCAGATCGAATGAGCCTCGGGTATCCACCCGGGTGAGGGTGTGCCGGCGCGGGTAGTCCGAGAGCACCTTCGTCCCATCGATCGAGAGGAGGGCATCCGTGACCGCCTGCGAGTATGCCACCTCGCTCTCCCAGTTCTTCACCCGCTCCCTGACGTGGGGGAACGAGGCCATCATGCCGACGACTGTGACGCCCATCAGGGTGCAGCCCATCATCTCCACTTCCTTTATGCCGAACGTCCGGCCGGTCACGTCGCCCTTCGCCTCTGTCGTCCGGAAGACCTCTTTTGCGTGCTCGTTCGTCGTCGCGATGAGACCCGACGGCGCCGGGGCCGCCATGCTCTTGTGGCCCGACCCGACGACGAAATCGGCGCCGAGCGCCCTGCCGTCAACCGGCATGATCCCGACCGAGTAGGCGCCGTTTATGAGAACCGGTATGTCGTACTGGTGGGCGACTTTCGCGATACCGGCGACGTCATGGACGTTTCCAAACTGGTAGTCGACGTGGTCGACGAAGAGCAGGGGCGGCGTCCTTGAGTGTTCCCGGATCACAGCCTCGATCTTCTCCGCGGCGGCATCAGGTGTGATATGGTTCTTTGCGTCCTTTGGAATCTCGAGGGGGATCCCGCCCGCCGCCTCGACCGCCATGAACTCGGTGTAGTGGGCGAGCGCCGTGACGATGACGGGGTCGCCCTTCCCGACGTATGTGCTTGCCACCGCCTGGAACCCCCGGCGCGCCCCCGGAACCACCCGCACCGCATCCATATTCAGCCAGGCGGCGAGGTCGGCGTGGAACTGCGCGATCGGGGGTTTCTTGATGTAGTCGAGCCTGAAGGGTTTCAGACAGTTGTCGCAGACAGAGTAGCCGTCGCCAAACGCAATCGCCGCCTTCATGGCATCGGCGGTGAGTCGCCCGCCTGCCTGGATGGGGTCGATGTTGATGTACATCTCCTCGATGTCGCGGGTGTCTATACCGGCTCCGCACTTCACCGTATCAACTCCTCCTCAAGGATCGCGATATGCCGCTTCACCTTCACGATGGAGGCTGCGGCCTGCTTCCGTTCCTCTTCATCGAGGTCATGTCCGGGGGCTGTCCTGCGAAGCAGGAACCGGATATCGGAGAGGGTGAATAGCGCCTGAAAAACTGCATTTACGGCTCGATCTGACATGAGATCACCATACAGATATCTCCGGGGATATATTAGTAACACCGCCCGGTTCCGGACACTTTCACACCGCACGGATCATGCATTTATGCGCGAGGAGACGAGAATAATTGGATATGGAGATCGTTCATGTAGCAGACACGCACCTCGGACTATCGGCATTTAACCGGGTCGATCCGGAGACCGGGATGAACCTGCGCGAGCAGCTCATATACGACAACTTCCTCGCCGCGATCGATCAGATCATCGGGATGCGACCGGATGCACTCGTCCACGCTGGCGATCTCTTCCACCAGGTCAAACCGAAGACCCGCGCCTATACGACGGCGCTCGATGCCCTCTGCCGCCTGCAGGATGCCGGCATCCCGATGCTCGTTGTCGCGGGTAATCACAGCATGGCAAAGACCCGCTACACGGCATCCCCGTTCGAGGTTCTCGAGCGGGGCGGTTACCGGGCGGATGACCTCTACGTCGCCCACCACAACCGCTACAGGCAGGTTGAGCTCGATGATACGGTCTTTCACCTGATACCGAATATGCTCCGGCCAGAGGGTTACCGGGCGGCGTTCGATGGGATCGAGTTCTCGCCCGGCACAAACGTTCTCGTCACCCACGGCCTTGCGAGCAACCTGAGAGAGAAGCGACTTCACACCGTCGCCGAGCACGAACTGGATGCGACCATCATATCAGACCGGTTCGACTACATAGCGCTCGGCCACTTCCACGGGCAGGTGCAGGTCGCAGACAACGCCTGGTACAGCGGATCGCTTGAGTACTGCAACTACGGGGAGATCGGGGATACCAAGGGCGGCCTCGCCGTGGATCTCTCGAACGGGGAGATCGCGAGGATCGACCTCCCGCACACCCCCATGATCAACCTCGGGAGGATCAACTGCGACGGACTTTCGGCCCGGGAGGTCGTGGATGCCATCCTCACGGCGATCGATGATGCCGGCGGGGCGACCTTCCAGGCGATCTGCCAGGTCACGCTCGATGGCATACGCCGCGAGACACAGAGGGCGCTCGACCAGAAGGCTCTCCTGGGCGCCCGGAACCGGATGCTCGACCTTAAACTCCGTGTGATAGCTCTCGATGATGCCGCCCAGGTGTTCCGGGAGGATTCTCTCGCCGGCCTGGACTACGTCGCTGAGTTTGAGCGTTTCGTTGATGGGGAACACCTCGCCCCGGGGGATGAGGAGTACGTGAAGAGGACCGGAACCCGTATCCTCCGTTCGGTCATCGAGTGCCACAGGGAGGGAGAGAGTGCTTCTGAATAAACTTTTGATGCGCAATTTCAAGCGGTTCCGGGACCAGGAGATAATCTTTCAGGACGGCATCACCGGGATCGTCGGAAACAACGGAACCGGGAAGAGCAGCATCGTCTCTGCAATCCTCTTTGCTCTCTACGGGCTCCAGGGGACGGGGCTTGACGGGAACTACATCGTCAGCTCGTTTGCAGGGCCGCAGGACGTCTGTGAGGTCCGCCTGGACTTCCTAGCCGGCGGGAATGAGTATACCGTCATCCGAAAATTCAAGCGCCGCCCCTCCTCCACCCTCCACGAGGCGAACCTCTACATGAACCGGAGGCTCCTTGCAAGCAGCGTCCAGAAGGTGGCTCAGGAGGTGCAGCGGGCCGTCGGCATGGGCCCGGGCGACTTCCGAAACACCATCCACGCCGGGCAGAAGGAGCTCCTCACCCTGATCGAGAGCAGGGCCGGGTCGCGGAAGGACTGGTTCATGCAGGTGCTGGGCATCGATTACATCAAGAAAGACAGCATGGAGGCGCTGAAGGAGATCATCGATGCCAGGGAGGGGAGCTACCAGGAGATCTCAGGGAGGCTACAGGAGCTGGATGCGGACGGAGTTCGCGTCCGCATCCGAAGGCTCCAGGCCTCGCTCGGTGATGCAGAGGAGGAGGTGAGAGAGAGCGCGGCCATGGAGAAGGTTGCCGGGGAGATGCTTGAGTGGGCCAGGGAGGAGCGTGGGCGCCTGCTTCTTATGCGCGACAGATACCTGCATCTCGCAAAGGAAGAGGAGGTGCTGACCGCCGATATCGGGAGACTACGCACAGAGTGTCAGGAGGGGGAGGCAGATATAGCAGAACGCATGAGGCTGCAGGACGACATCGAGGCACTCGCCCCCGCCGTCGGCAGCTGCGAGGCCCTGAAGGCGGAGGTCGCCGCGATGACCGATAAGAAGATCCAATCCGACCACCTGGCGCTTGCCGCTGCGGCCGCACGGGAGCAGGTGCGGGAGTACGATGAGCGCCGCTCGAAAACTGCGACGGAACTCACCACACTTGCGCGCGATGAGGAGGAGATCGCCGGGCTTGCCCGGGATCTCGGGGAGTGGCAGGCGCTCCGCGATCGCATTGCAGCCCTGAAAGTCCTTCAGCCTGAATACAG
>JAAZIF010000101.1 GCA_012510335.1 Methanomicrobiales archaeon
GCTCCCCAGCTGATCATTGAGGATCTCTGGGAGCTCCTGCAGTACCACGTCACCACCTACCTCGACAACGAGGTGGCGGGATGCCCGCCCGCCCGGCACCGGAGCGGCCGGCCCTTAAAGACCCTCTCACAACGGCTCAAGGGGAAGGAAGGGCGATTCCGCGGATCGCTTTCAGGAAAGCGCGTAAACTTCTCGGCCCGTACGGTGATCTCCCCTGACCCGGATCTCTCTATCTGCGAGGTAGGGGTACCGCTTGCCATCGCAAATGAGATGACCATCCCGGTCAGGGTGACTCCATTCAATGTCGAGGAGATGCGGCAGTACGTCTTGAATGGTCCCGAGCGTTCTACCATCAGATCGGCCTGCGGTGCAAACTATGCCATCAGGCCGGATAACCGGAGGATGCGCCTTTCGGATGTGAACCTGGAGACAGTCGCGGATATGCTTGAACCAGGCTGGACGGTGGAGCGGCAGCTTAAAGACGGCGATATCGTTCTCTTCAACCGGCAACCCTCGCTGCATCGGATGAGCATCATGGCCCACCGGATCGTCGTGATGGATGGAAAGACCTTCCGGCTGAACCCGGCGGTCTGTCCACCTTACAACGCCGACTTTGATGGCGATGAGATGAACCTGCACATCCCGCAGACCGAGGAGGCCCGGGCAGAGGCCGAGATCCTGATCTCAGTGCAGGCGAACATCCTCTCGCCGAGGACCGGCGGTCCGATCATCGGCGGTATCCACGACCACATCTCAGGGATCTTCCTCTTAACTCACAGGGTTCGCCGTTTCCGAAAAGAGGATGTGCTCTATCTCACCCAGCACCTCGACCTCGACCATCTGCCCGAACCGGATACGGTGGATGATGGTGGAAACCCGCTCTGGACCAACAAGCAGGTCTTCTCGCTCATCCTCCCCGAAGAGCTGAACATGATCTTCCGCGCTTCGTCATGCCAGAATTGCGAAATCTGCCGGCGGGAGATGTGCGAGAACGATGCCTACGTCCGGATCGTCGATGGCCAGCTGGTCACCGGCACCATCGATAAGAAAGCGATCGGTGCGTTCGATGGTCAGATCCTGCACCGGATCATCAGGCAGTACGGTATGAAACGGGCCGCACGGTTCATCGATGACGTGACCAAACTCTCGATCCGTGGCATCATGCTCCAGGGCTTCTCGTTCGGTATCGATGACGAGGATCTGACCAGGACCGAGTACGGTCAGATCGATGAGGTGCTTGAGGGAGCCATCAGCGACGTCGAGCGCCGGATAAAGATCTTCAAGGAGGGGCAGCTCGAACCGATGCCGGGCCGGACACTTGAGGAGACGCTTGAGATGCAGATCATGCAGGTGCTCGGCAAGGCCCGTGACCGCACCGGCGAGATCGCAGGAAGGCATCTCGGGATGGACAACAGCGCTGTGGTGATGGCAGTATCGGGCGCCCGCGGATCGATGCTGAACCTGACACAGATGGCCGGTTGTCTCGGGCAGCAGTCGGTCCGGGGTGAGCGTATCATGCGCGGCTACGAGGATCGGACCCTGCCGCACTTCCGGCGCAACGAGCTCGGTGCGAAGGCGCATGGGTTCATCGCTAACAGCTACAAAAGCGGTCTCTCGCCGACAGAGTTCTTCTTCCACGCCATCGGTGGGCGTGAAGGGCTTGTTGATACCGCGGTCCGCACATCACAGAGTGGTTACCTGCAACGGCGAATGATCAACGCTCTGCAGGATCTCAAGGTGGCATACGACGGTACCGTCCGGACGACGGGCGGCCGGATCATCCAGTTCCGGTACGGCGAAGACGGGACTGACCCCGCACGGAGCAGCTATGGCGCCCCGGTGGATGTGAAGGGCATCGTGGAGAGCGTCTTAAAGGAGGAAGTCAAATGAACAACGATCTCGAAGAGCGGATCGATACCCTCGATCTGCCTTACCGGACCAGGGAAGACCTGAAAACGAGTCTCGCAGGCCGGGATATCAGCGAGGAAGAGTTCAACCGGATCCTCGAGATGATCTTCTTTGAGTATGAGAGAACCAGGATCGAGCCCTGTGAGGCGGTCGGCGTTGTGGCTGCGCAGTCTATCGGTGAACCCGGCACCCAGATGACAATGCGAACCTTCCACTACGCGGGTGTGGCCGAGATCAACGTTACCCTGGGTCTCCCCCGACTCATCGAGATCATGGATGCCCGGCGGGAACCGAGCACCCCCACGATGGCGGTCTTCCTTCTGGAAGACTGGGCATTCAATCGTGACCGCGCCCGGGAAGTTAGCTGGCAGATCGAGGCCGCGCCGCTCCATGAGTTCGGGGATATCACCATCGATATGGAACATATGCAGATAGTTGTCCAGCTCAATAAGCAGGTCTGTGATCGGCGGAGGATCACGATGAGTGAGATCATCGAGATAGCCCCGAGAAAGATACGGGAGAAGCGGCACTTCCGCGACTTCGAGGTCGAAGGGGATCCAAAGAAGGCATCGATTATATTCAACCCGAAAGATCGGGAGAGTTACCAGAACCTCTTCCAACTCGCAGAACACGTAAGGAACGTCATTGTTCAGGGTATCGATGACATCGAGCGGGTGGTTGCCAGAAAAGAAGGCGGAGAGTATATCCTTTATACTGAAGGCTCCAACCTAAAAGGTGTCTTCGAAGTCGAGGGCGTTGATACAACCCGCACGCGGAGCAACAACATCAGCGAGATCGCTGATGTGCTCGGTATCGAGGCGGGCCGGAACGCGATCATCCAGGAAGCCTTAAGTACCCTGAACGAACAGGGTATCGGCGTCGATGTCCGTCATATCATGCTCGTCGCTGATATGATGTGCATGGATGGTGAGGTCAAGCAGATCGGCCGGCACGGCATTGCCGGCGAGAAGGAGAGCGTTCTCTCCCGGGCTGCATTCGAAGTGACGGTCAACCATCTGCTGGATGCAGCAATAGCAAACGAGGTGGACGAATTGAACGGCGTCACCGAGAACGTGATCGTGGGCCAGCCCATCCAGCTCGGTACCGGCGATGTGAAACTCATCGCAAAACGCGTAAACCTGAAAATTTAGGAGAAATCATATGGACTTTAATGCTTCACTACGCAAAGCCGTGAAGACTGGTACCGTGTTCCTGGGGCGGAACAAGACCCGGGAATGCATCGAGGAAGGCAAGGCAAAACTTGTCGTAATGGCTAAAAATAGCCCAGAATCCGTCAAAAACATCGTAAAAGAGATCGATATCCCTGTCTACGTCTATGAGGGCTCGAGTGTCCAGCTCGGGAAAGCCTGCGGTATGCCGTACGTCGTCAGTGCGCTTGCCGTGATCGAGCCGGGTGAATCCGATATCCTGAATGTTGCGAGAGTGTAGACAATGTCACAGGTCGTGCTGACTGAGGAATGCATGCGCCTCATCTCCCAGTTCGAGAGCCTTACCGGCGCAGGCAGCCGTGATTGCGTCGTCGATAATCGTAACGAGCGCATCATATTCGTGATCAATCCGGGGGATATGGGTCTTGCCATCGGCAGGGGCGGATCGAGCATCAAAAAAGCTTCTGATGTGATGGGGAAGCGGATCGAGGTTGTCGAGTATTCCCCGGACCCGTGCCAGTTTATCAGGAACTGTTTTCTCCCAGCACAGGTTACTGATATCGATTTCGCTACCGATGTGGAGGATCAACCGATCGCCCGCGTGGAGGTGCGCGATGAGGACCGGGGGCTTGCCATCGGGAAAGCAGGAAAGAATATCTTCAAGGCAAAGGTTCTTGCACAGCGGCAACACGATATCATCGATGTTCAGCTGATGCAGAGCGAGGCCGCCTGAATTCTCTAGCATCCTCTTTTTTTGCAGTCTTGCAGCTGAAATTTAGCACCGCTTCAGGCTGGCGACCAATGGAGAGCGCTGACCTGAGCAGCCGCGCGTTATCCGTGAAGGAAAGTTGCTATACCCCTGGCGGATGAAAGAGAAAAGAGAGATTTAGCCGAAGAGGGCACCGAGACCGGCCATGCCGCTCTCTTCTTCCTCTTCCTTCTTCTCCTCCTCTTCCTCCTCCTCTTCAGCGGGTACGGCTGCTGCTACGGCGGGAGCAGCGGCTGCAGGGGCAGCGGCGGCGGCCGGTGCAAAGGCAGCCTTGCTGATGGCTTCCTCGATGTTCACGTCCTCAAGCGCAGCGACGAGCGCCTTAACCCGGGCATCCACGACGTTGATCCCGGCCGCCTTCAGGACAGCAGTCACATTCTCATCGTTCACGTCTTTGCCTGCGTTGTGCAGGAGCAGTGCAGCGTAGATATACTCCATAGTTTATTCACCTTTTTTATGTTAGCCGAAGAGGGCTCCAAGACCGGCCATACCGCTCTCTTCCTCCTCCTTCTCAACCTCTTCCTCTTCTTCTTCTTCCTCTTCAGTGGGTTTTGCCTCTTCTGCGGGTTTTACCATAGCAGGTGCCCCGGCAGTTGCAGCGGCGGCGGCTCTCAAGGTCGTCTCATCGAGCTCGAAGCCCCGGTCTGCCGCTATGAGCGCGACAGCCAGCATCTGCTGCTGTGCCCGCCCGATGATGAGATCGATGACCCCCTTCTCGTAGATGCTCGCCTCTACACCAACATTCCGGGCCTCCTGCACCGCTCTGCCGATGATGGCGCTGATTGTAAGCCTGGTCGGTATGACGGCGTTGACCGAGAGGTTGAATGCCTGCTGGGTCGCGAGCATGATGTTGTTGTAATAGGTCTCTTCATCGATAGCCAGGAGATCGGGTGTGAAGATAGTATTCCGGTAGTATGCAGCCTGCAGGACGAGACCGACATCCATCGGCTTGATACCGAGTTTCGCGAGTACGCCAGCCATCTTCTTGCTGATGGTCTCACCTTCCTTCACGACAGTCCGGGTCTCCCGGATCCTGACCTTTCCTCCCTCAATAGCAGCAGGGATTCCTGCCTGCTGGAGCTCACCAACGATGGGGCCTGGCTTGAACGAGGTCGGCCCCTTTGCGACGACGATATCTTCCGGCGCGGTCTCACCAGGTTTTGCGGCCATCCTGGTCTTCGTCTTCTCCAGCATCTTGAAGAGCTTAAAGGGGTTCTCATCAGTAAAGATCAGGGCGCTCTGGCCCGAGATATGCTTGTTTAAGGTCGCAACGCTGCCGCCGAGATCATTTAGTGCATGCTCGATCAGTGTGTTGCGGGCCATCTTCACCTTCGCCGTGTCGCGGAGGTTCCGCCGGATCTGCTGGACCTGCGAGGCTGGAATGCCGTACATATCCACGAGGCCGACGAGCGTGTGCTCCTCGATGCCGCGCTTGATATCATCCACTTCTTTTTTCTTCCACCAGGGCAGATTCTGCGTATAGAGCGTCATCAGATCACCTTCACAGCCGGACCCATGGTCGTCTTTACGTAGACCGAGTGAATGTTCAGCGCCCCGCTCTCGAGGACTGATTCAACCCTTCGGAGTATTGCATCGATATTCTCTGCGATCTTCTCTGGATCCATCGTAGCGGATCCAACCTTTGCGTGGAGAACCTTCTTATCCTTCGTCCGGACCTTTACAGAACTGCGCAGACGCTGGACAATCGGCCGGATATCCGTCCCGGGTGGTATCGGCATTGGCATCCGCCCGCGCGGGCCGAGCCTGACACCGAGATGCCGACCGACGAGAGGCATCATCGCTGTCTCTGCGAGGAAGAACTGGTATTCTGCTGCCATCTTTCGCGCTTCGCGGGGCTCTCCCCCGAGCCGCTCGATCTCCTCAGGGCCGATGATCAGATCCACGCCCACATCCTTTGCCTGGGTTGTGATGTCCCCCTTCCCGAGAACAGCGACCCTGACGTTGTCAAAGCCGTTCGGCAGGAGAATAGTCTCATCGATACGATTTTTGGGCTGGGCCATATCGATATTTCTGAGGTTTACGGTGATATCCACGCTCTCCCGGAACTTCCGTTCCGGAGCTTTCTCCAGTGCCGTATTTACGGCATTAAGTATACTGGTTCTATCAACCATTCCTTTGCCTCCATAGTACGCGACCTCACGATCTTCTATGGTTGTCTGACATCTATGCGACGAGTACGCCGTCGTATGTTCCGTCGTTGATGGCCTGGATCATATCGCGGGGTTTCAAACCCTCAACGGTGACACCCACGCTCACGCACGTTCCAACGACCTCTTTGACAGCCGATTTCAGGTCGTACGAGAGCATATCATCCATCTTCATACGGGCGATACGGACAGCGGCCTCCAGCGGCAGGTCTCCTGCCACCTGTGTACCGGGCTCTGCGACACCCTTCCCGATGCCGGTCTCTTTCATGATGAGAGCCGTCGTGGGCGGAATGCCCACATCGATCGTGAAGTTCCGCTTATCGTCGACAGTGACCATCACCGGCACCTGCATGCCGTTGAAATCAGCCGTTTTTTTGTTAATCTCGTCGACGACAGCCTTCACGTTGATACCGAGAGGTCCGAGTGCAGGGCCCAGAGGTGGACCTGCTGTAGCCTTGCCGCCGGATACCAATACCTCGACCGTTTCTGCCATACAAATTCACCAGCCTAATCCCTCTTTGGGGAATAGATGCCTGGGCTATCTAAGGTTACCGTGAGGAGACTTAAAGGTATAGGACTGCGGGAAAAAGATGCCTGCGCCCGTGTTTTCGAATAAAACCCGGATACTGAGTGGTAGACCGCATCTCTCCACCATCAGCGGGGGGAGAGTCACTCCCGGCGCGGTAGAGAGCGAAGGGAACTCTACCGCCTGGCAACTTCAGCTCGCGGGCAGCAGGTTCTCACAATGAAGGGGAATGGAGATCGGGGCGGCAACAGAACCAAAAAAACATCCGGCTGCCTGGAGGGGGTCCGAGGGGAAAATAGGAGGCGGTAACTATTCTCAGTGCGCCTCTTCACTCCGCTCCACGACGCGGACTGAATCGCCGCGCACAGTGATCGGGATTGGAACCATGCTCTCGTAGAGCTCAACGGTGATCTCTTCCTTCGCGGAGTCGATCCGCTTTACGACCGCCTTCTCGCCCTTGAACGGACCGGCGATGATCTCGACGATCGTGCCCTCGGTGATGCCGCTGACCACCGGCTTTGGCACCAGGAAGTGCTCAACCTCAGAGAGGTCGGTCGAACCCTGCACCACCGCGCGCGCGTGAGGGATCAACTCCACCAGCTGCTCGATCCGTGCGATGGCGTCGGGGCTCTCAACAAGAACGTAGCCCCTCAGTTCCTCGGGCACCATGATGGCCGTCACATGGATATCTTTCTGTTCCCGGGTCACTTTCTCGATATTGTCGGCTACCGTCCGCTCCTGTTTTGCGGTCGTCTTTATAGCGTATATCCTGTTTGCGCTCCCGGTCATATCCATCATCTGGGAAGCACCAGCATGATCTCGTATATGATAAAACCGACAAGGCCGATGAGCAGGATGCCGGCCGCTGCCACGATCGCGATCTTCGAGAACTCGTCGCGGGTTGGCGTCCGCGCCAGTTTCAGCACACGCCAGTATTTCTTGAAGAATTCCTCGTCGATCTTGAAAGACTTTGCTTCCTTAAACTTCTCTTTGTAGTCCATCATATCGGCTCACTTCAGAAAGTCGATCTCAAACTTTTTCGTCATGCGCGCCGTACCTTTTTCACTTCTGCCATATATTTGTGGTGACCGGACACCCGTGACGACGAGCAGTGTGCGCATCTTGCCCTGCATATCGGGATCGATCTGTGCACCCCATATGATACGGGCATCGGGATCGATCCTCTGGTAGACCTCCTGTATGACGCCCTCAGCCTCGGACATGGTCATGTCAGGTCCACCTACAACGTTGACGAGCGCTGCGGTCGCCCCTGAGATATCCACATCGAGCAACGGGGAGCGCAGCGCCTTCTTGACCGAGTCGGTGGCTTTATCCTCACTGTCACTCTCCCCCATGCCGATCATCGCGACACCTCCCCGCTCCATTACGGTCCGGACATCGGCGAAATCGAGGTTTACAAGCCCGGGTGTCGTGATCAGTTCGGTGATGCCCTTGACCGCCCGCATCAGAACCTCGTCCGAGACCTTGAAGGCAGCGTGGAGCGGGAGGCGAGGCACAATCTCGAGGAGGCGGTCATTCGGGACGACGATCACTGTATCAGCCACCTCACGGAGCCGTTCGAGACCGGCCTCGGCGTTTTGCGTCCGGATGGCACCCTCGGCCATGAATGGCAGGGTGACCACAGCGATGGTCAGGGCCCCCTCCTCCCGGGCTGACTTCGCGACCACGGGTGCCGAACCGGTGCCGGTGCCGCCTCCAAGACCGGTGGTGATGAAGACCATGTCACACCCCTCGACCGCCCGCTTGATATCATCCTCGTTCTCGAGGGCTGCCTCCTCGCCGATCTGCGGGATCGAACCTGCACCAAGGCCGCGGGTTCTCTGCCTCCCGATCAGGATGCGTGTCTCAGCCTGAGTCCTGATTAAGTGTTGGGCATCGGTGTTGAGAGCGATTAACTTCGCCCCGTTGATTCCCTCCTCCGTCATCCGGGAGATCGTGTTCGAACCGCCCCCTCCGCACCCGATGACCGCGATCTCGGTCTGGAGCTCCATGAGAACCTCCTCAAGCTCCCTGTCGATCTCGGTGGGTTCAGAGAAGCGCTGCTCCTCCCGCGCCCTTGAAAGTGCTTCTTCTACGATAGATTTCATGTATATCTCTCCAATCCCGGGATATGTACCAGTTTCACGCTGGTTGTCTGCACCATATCAGGTGTGATCCTCCGCCCATCGATATCGACCGCCCTTCCTCCGGCAAGCGTGGCAAAGAGCGGTCCTCTCGGAACCCCGTATCTGCGCGCCTTCGCAGGGTCGAACCGGACCTTCCGAAGGACAAGATGATCTCCCTCGATTACAGTGTTTTCACAGATGAGTAAGAGTTTTACGCACAGGGTAGTTATATCACTTGCGAGTCGGGAAGTCTCGTTCTCGAAGCCGATAAACAGAGGCAGAACCTCTGTTGAGCCTTTTGAGAGGCGAACTACCGGGAATTTGTCAAGGGCATCGAGAAACTCGCTCTTATTATTTTTTACGGTTTCTTCTACCAGATCCGGGCTTAATCGCACCGGAACCGGGGTTCCGTGCCCGGCAAGGCCGTGGATATGTATGCGTGATCCCGGAGCGATATCCTCCGCGAGGGCTCTGACCCTGAGGTAGGTGGTCCACCCGAGATCCCCGATCTCAAGGATCTCCGACTCTGAGAGCAGGATGATCCCCGCGCTGCCGAGCATCCGCTCGATCTTCCCGGTTTCGCTTGCGGGAAGCGATTTTCTATCTATGTAGGCTGCTACAGCGCTGCTTGCCTCCCGCATCCGCCGTATGAGATCGGGGCCGAGGAACCCCGCCTGCCGTGCTGACGCCATATGGCCAAAAGCTCCCCGGGATGAGAGGGCGATCTCGGTCTGCCGCACGGCGTAGTGGGTTCCGCCAAACCCGATCAGGTTGATCGTCTCCTCCGGCACTGCGGAAAGGATGCTCTCTGCTAATGCCCGCCCGGCGGTCCTGTCGGCCCATTCTGTGGCGGTTGACCCGATCTCAGCGAAGAGCGATGGCGTGGAGAGGGCCGTCGGACCGTGGTGCGTCACCTCGTAGGAGACACGGTAGCCTTCGGGAGCCCGGGCGGCGAGGTTTCTAAGGATGGCATGCATCCACGCAGGGGCTGCCGGCGCAAGCGCTCCCGGCTCTCCGCCGAGGTCGGCGGTATCGTAGTTGCCGGTCACATGCACGGTAAGGGCCGGCACCGGCCGGGCACTCGCGTGCCGGGATATGAAGATGATCAGATCGGCCTCGACCTCCTCATCGATCCGGTCCTGGTAGATCAGGCGCCCGTCAACCTCATGGAACGTCAGCACGTGGTTATCTGCGAGCGGCCACCTCTCGCCGGCAGCAAGCAACTCTTCGAGGTTTTGGCGGATGTTTACCCCCGCAACATCCTGCCTTGAATTGATCAGCGCGATCCGCATCGGGTACATACGTGGGTTGGCAGGACGCTAAAATGGTGATGGGACATCTCGTCTTATTCCACGAGGGTGCAAAAAAGGGCTTCGCGCACTTCTATGCGAGGGAGCGCCCGAGATTATAGTAACCAGATTCGGTCTTGATCCGGCAGTGACCCCGGTCTGATAGTAAATCCTATCTCTTTACAGGCATACCGTGTACTGTAGTACCATGAACGACGAGAAGATTCGCAAGGCCTTTGAGGCATACGGTATAGAAAATGAGATCACCTGCCCGCAGGCGTTTGAGATCTCGGAGAAATACAGCATCCCGAAGATGGATATCGCCCGCTACTGCAACCAGCAAGACCCGAGGATAAAGATCAGGAGCTGTCAGCTGGGCTGCTTCAGATGAGCCTCTTCCTCGATGTTGTCCCGGTCAGCGAGGCCATTGAGGTTGTGCAGGGGATCGCGCGCGCGCCCCTGTGTGAGTATGTCGCGCTTGAGTATGCCCTCTACCGGGCCCTTGCGAAGGATGTCTCTGCCGATATCGATATCCCCGGATTCGATCGGTCGACGGTCGATGGCTACGCGGTCACCGCTGCCGATACCACGGGGGCATCAGAAGCCATCCCGGCGATGCTCGGATGCCTGGGCAAGGTAGGGATGGGGAGTACGGATCCCGGGGCCATCTCTCCGGGCCGGTGCAGGTATGTCCCCACCGGCGGCGCCCTGCCCCGCGGCGCGGATGCGGTCGCGATGATCGAGCACGCTGAGGTGATCGGGGACGATGTTCTGGTGCATAGATCGGTAGCGCCCGGAGAGAACGTTGTCTTTCGAGGAGAGGATTTCCGGGCCGGGCAGGTGGTGCTCGAAGGAGGCCGCATCCTCTCTCCCAGGGATATCGGGGTCGCCGCAGCGGTCGGTGCAGCCCGGGTTTCTGTGGTGATACCGCCGGTGATCGGGATCATATCCACGGGAAACGAGCTCGTCCCTGCCGCTGAGACCCCCGGGCCGGGGGAGGTGCGGGACGCAAACTCATACCTGGTCGGAGCCTTCGTGGCAGAACGGGGTTGCCGGCCGGTCCACTTCGGGATCATAAGAGATGAGCGGGATGCGCTCGGTAGCGCTGTCTCCTCTGCGCTCGACCGGTGCGATGCGGTCCTGGTTTCAGGAGGCTCCTCAAAGGACGAGCGGGACAACACCGCGGCAGTAATCGCTGACCTGGGTGAGGTGCTGGTGCATGGGATTGCCATAGCACCCGGGAAGCCGACCATCATCGGGACAGCGCGGGAAAAACCGGTTATAGGGCTTCCCGGCCACCCGGCCTCCACGTTCGTCGTGCTCGTCGCCATCGTCGACTACCTGCTCGCGGCGATGCGTGAGACCACGGTCTCCCGGCGGACCCTGCGCGCACGGCTGACGCAGAACGTCCCCTCCACCCGTGGGCGGGAAGATTATATCCGGGTCAGGGTAGGGGATGGTGAGGCCACGCCGGTCTTCGGGAAATCGGGCCTCCTCAATACCCTGGTGCAGAGTGAGGGGCTGGTCCGGATCCCGGCATCGAGCGAGGGGCTTGAGGTCGGCGAGGAGGTTGAGGTGATACTATGGTGAAGAGGTACCTCTCGGTCATAACGCTTGCGGAAGCGCTGGCGCTCGTGAAAAACTCATTCCCGGCGATCCCGGGGGTTTTACGGATCCCGGTAACCACCGCGGCGGTCGGCAGGATCACCGCAGAACCCGTATTCGCCAGATTCTCGGTCCCCGCAATCCACATATCGGCGATGGACGGGATCGCAGTGAGAAGCACCGATACCCTCGGGGCAAGCGAACAGAACCCGGTAACCCTCCCTGATGCTGCGAGGGTCAATACAGGGAATATCGTCCCGCCAGAATACGACGCGGTGATCATGATCGAGGACGTCTGGATCGACGGCGAGACCTGCACAATCAGAAGACCGGTCAGCCCCTGGCAGCATATCCGCCCCATCGGAGAGGATATAGGGGAGTCGGAGATGATCCTCTCATCCCACCACCGGATCCGCTCCCAGGATCTTGGGGCGCTTGCAACCTACGGGGTCACCGAGATCGTGGTCAGGGGAGTCAGTGTGGGCCTGATCCCTACCGGGAGCGAGCTGGTGCTGCCGGGTGTGGTGCCCCCGCCCGGGCGGGTTGTGGAGAGCAACACCCTGATGGCCGCGGCCGTCCTTGAGGGGGTGGGTGCCGTGGCGCACCGCTATGGAATCGTCACCGACGACTACGACCTGATCCTCGATGCCGTCCGGCGGGGCGTCGTTGAGAACGATATCCTGCTCGTATCGGCAGGGTCGTCCGCCGGAACCCGGGACTATACCGCTGATGTCATCCGGGATCTCGGTGAGGTGCTGGCGCACGGGGTCGCAATCAAGCCGGGAAAGCCGGTGATCATCGGCAGAATCGATAAAAAACCGGTTATAGGCCTCCCGGGCTACCCGCTCGCGGCAGCAACTGTCCTCCGCGAGATCGTCCTCCCGCTCCTCTCTCACTACGGCCTTCCCATACAGGAGCCCGGGCGCATCCCTGCCCGGCTGACCACGAGCCTAGAGTCCGATATCGGGACCGATGAGTTCGTCCTCCTCTCGGTGGGGAGGATCGGTGAGCGGTGGGTTGCGGCGCCGCAGTCACGGGGCGCGGGGGTCCAGATGAGCGCGGTCCGGGCAAACGGGTACATGCAGATCCCGGCGAAGAGGGAGGGCGCTGAGGCCGGGGAGACGGTGGATGTCCGGCTCTCAGTCCCGCGCGCGGAGGCGGAGGAGGCGGTGCTCGTCACCGGAAGCCACGACCCCGCCCTCGACTACCTGGCAGACCTCGCCCGGCCGCGCGGTATCGATATCCACTCTACCCATCTCGGGAGTATGGGCGGTGTGATCGCGCTGAAGAAGGGGGAGTGCCACGCAGCCCCGATGCATCTCCTCGCCCCGGACGGTTCCTACAACACCTACTACCTGGATCGCTACATGCCTGACGCGGACCTCGTCCTCCTCTGCGTGGCAGAACGGCAACAGGGGGTCATCTCCCGCGACGGACTCGGGTTTGATGACCTCCCCGGCCGGACGTTCATCAACCGGCAGCGGGGTTCGGGAACCAGGATCCTCCTCGATCACTGCCTCTCGGCGCGCGGGATCGACCCGGCGTCCATCCCCGGCTACGCTAGAGAGGTGACGACGCATCTTGCGGTCTCCCTTGCGGTCCGGAATGGGGAGGCGGATGCGGGGATGGGGGTCTACAGCGCTGCAAAAGCGCTCGGCCTCCGGTTCGTCCCGGTGGCGCGGGAGCGCTACGAGCTTGCCATGCATCGCGCCATGCTCGACGACCCGAGGCTTGCGGCCCTGGTAGAGACGGTCTCGTCGGAAGCGTTCAAAGAGGTTCTCCGGGATCTCGGGGGCTACGATACGGACGAGACAGGCGCCCTGCGCGGACTGCACGACTGACCGCCTCTTCGGGCGTGGCCGGAGCCTCCACCCCCTCTATCTTCCAGGTGGAGAGCCCGAAGACGGGCTTTCCGGTCTTGAGCGCGACCGCTATCTCTGAGAGCGTGCCGTGGCCCCCGCCGACGGCGATGACCGCGTCAGCGGAGTTGATCAGGATGACGTTTCTTGCGTGGCCCATGCCGGTGCGGATGACCACGTCAAGGTAGGGATTCCCGTCCCCGGTATCGGGGAGGATGCCGACGGTCGTGCCGCCCGCCTCCTTCGCACCCCTGCAGGCCGCCTCCATCACCCCGCCAAGACCGCCGCAACATACAACCGCGCGGTTGCCGGCTATGAGCTGTCCGACGGTCTCCGCCACCATGTACTCCTCGCCGGAGCAATCCCCCCTCCCGATGACTGCGATCTGCATGGAGAGGACTCGGCCTTTTCGTGTATAAAGATCTCTCCCGGTCCAGTTCCTCCGCACGAAGAGGGCGCCGACCCGGTGCGGTGGGTGCCCGCACTCCAAAATGATTTGTTTCACAAAGACAAACGGTACCCAGAGTGGATATGAGGGATATGAGGTGAAAGAAGTCACCAGCAGTTACAACCCGCGTGACGTCGAGACAGCGGTCCAGGATTACTGGGAGAGAGAAGATACCTATGCGCGCGTCAAGGCTCTGCGGAAGGTTGGAAAGCCGTTCTTTTTTGTCGACGGGCCGCCGTATACCACCGGCCACATCCATCTCGGCACCGCCTGGAACAAGATCATAAAAGATGTCATCCTCCGGTATCACCGGATGCGCGGCGCGGATGTCATCGACCGGGCAGGCTACGATATGCATGGCCTCCCAATCGAGGTGAAGGTGGAGCACCAGCTCGGGTTTGCCTCCAAGAAAGATATCGAAGACTACGGTATCGCCGAGTTCATCGAACAGTGCCGGATCTTCGCGGTAACGCATATGGAGATCATGAGCGGCCAGTTCCAGCGGCTTGGTGTCTGGCTCGACTTCGAGAACCCCTACCAGACGATCACGGATGACTACATCGAGTCTGCGTGGTGGGCGATCCAGCGGGCGGATGAGCGCGGACTCCTCGAGCGCGGTCACCGTGTCGTAAACTGGTGCCCCCGGTGCGAGACCGCCATCGCCGATTCGGAAGTGGAGTACTGGGATGAGACCGACCCCTCGATCTTCGTCAGGTTCCCCATCATCGGGCGCGAGGATGAGTACCTGGTGATCTGGACGACGACACCCTGGACCCTGCCTGCGAACGTGGCGGTGGCGGTCAACCCTGCGTTCACCTACGCACGGGTGCGTGCGAAGAAGGATGATAGCGTTGAAGTCCTCTGGATCGCCGATGAACTCGTCGAATCAGTCCTGAAGGCGGGGCGCTACCAGGATTACACGGTTCTCGAGCGGGTTCCCGGAAGTGCCCTCATCGGGACTGAATACGCATCACCGCTCGCCGAATTCGTGCCGCACCAGTCAGAGATCCGGCACCGGGTTGTGGGTGCCGACTACGTCGAGCTCGAGAACACGGGCCTCGTCCATATCGCCCCCGGGCACGGGTGGGACGACTACCTGGTCGGCCTCAGGGAAGGGCTTGAGGCATTCTGTCCGGTCGATACCGGCGGATGCTTCACCCAGGAAGCCGGAGCGTTTGCGGATATGTACGTCAGGGATGCAAACAACGTCATCATCGAGGATCTCGGCGGCTACCTTCTCGCACGGCGGACGATCGTCCATCGTTACGGGCATTGCTGGCGCTGCAAGACTCCCATCATCTACCGCGCGACGGCGCAGTGGTTCCTGAAGGCCACTGAGATCCGTGATGCGATGCTCGATGAGATCGCGAAGGTGAAGTGGTACCCGGATTGGGCGGGGAGCGCCCGGTTCCATGATTTCGTACGGGACTCCCGTGACTGGTGCATCTCCCGGCAGCGCTACTGGGGTATCCCCATCCCGATCTGGCACTGCAAGGAGTGCGGCGCTTACACCGTCATAGGCACCATAGCCGAACTCGAAGAGAGATCGGGCATGGCCGTCACAGATCCTCACCGTCCCTACGTGGATGTGATCACCATCCCGTGTTCCTGCGGCGAGGAGATGCATCGGGTGGACGATATATTCGATGTCTGGTTCGATTCAGCCGCCGCATCATGGGCGACCCTCGGGTTCCCGGGAGAGAGAGAGGCGTTCGACCGCCTCTGGCCCGCCGACTTCATCACCGAGGGGCAGGACCAGACCAGGGGTTGGTTCTACTCCCAGCTCGGGGTGAGCACCGCGGCGTTCGGTTGCGCCCCCTACAGAAGCGTCCTTATGCATGGGTTTGCGCTGGATGCCGAGGGGCGCAAGATGAGCAAGAGCGCAGGCAACGTGGTGACGCCCGAGGAAGTGATAAACCGGTACGGCGCCGATGCCCTCCGGTTCTA
>JAAZIF010000102.1 GCA_012510335.1 Methanomicrobiales archaeon
AGAGCGGCATGCGCATCCACCGCGGGCATCGGGTCTTTGGAATGCTGCGAGATGCTCCCGGCCGCGTTAAGGGGGCATGCAGGGATGGATGCATGCATCCGGCGCCGCGCCAAACCGATTACCGGTTTCACAGAACCACATTGAATACCACAAACGCGATGATGATCATCACGGCGGCATGTTTGACACCGGCCCGGAGCGAGGCCTCTCCCATCGCGCCGGCGATCAGGCCTGAGAAGAACGCCTGGATGATGCATGCATGGTAGAGGAGGCGCTCGAACGTCGCGATTGAGATGCTCTTCGCGGAGAGCGAACCGGCCGCGCCGGCGAGGGTCGGGGCGTCGACCTCGACCAGGGCGGGGAGGAACCGGGTATCTATGATGGCCACTACGAAGATGAAGACGATGAAGACCAGGTAGACGATGAGGGTATAGATGAACATCTCTGCCTGTCGTTCGCGCTTGAGGATCTCCGACATCGTCGCGTCCCGGGCCGCGACCGTGAGCACATCCCCGATTTCGCCGGTCATCAGGCTTGCTTTCGTGATCAGGGCGACCATCCGGGCGATAGCAGGGGTGCGTATCCTCTCTTCGAACCTGATAAGCGCCTCCTGGATGCTCGCGCCCCACTCGAGGTCGCGCTTGATCTTCTTTATCTCGTAGGAGAGCACCCCGAGGTTCGCCTTTACCAGGATCATTATCGCCTGCACGAGCGTCAGGCCGACCCGGTTAATGCCGGCAAGGCGATCCAGAAAGTCAGGGATGCTCACCTCAATCGCTGTCGCCCTCCTCTGCCAGAGGTAGTGGAAGATACCAAAGGGGATGAGGATGATCAGGAGCGCGACTATCAGGTGATCATCAAGCACATCGATGAGAAGCTCAGGATCGGGGTAAGCCGGGGTTACAAGAAGGATGAGGAGGAGATATACAAGCGCGATCGGGACTGTCACGTAGAATGTCCGGTTAGGATCGACCAGGAACGCCCGGAGGGGGTGGCGCAGGAAATTCCGGAGGTTGCGGATACGGTCGTAGTGTTGCAGCTGCCGGGCCATCAGTTCGTCGCCGGCACGCTCCTCTACCCGGGCGTCGTTGAACTCGTTGAGCCAGCGCGCCTCGGTATACCGCTCGATCCCCTCGGTCTTGATCGAGATCATGTCGAGAAAGAGGATGAAGAGGAGCGACCCGAGCGGAACCAGGAGGTAGATGATGATCGAGAGCTGCAGGGTGGACGTGCTGCCCACGAAACCCATGATCACCATGACAATTATGATAAAGAGCGGGCCAGCGACGAAGAGCGTCACATAAGCCTCGGCCGCGATCTGGAGCGTGGAGAGGAAGGTCTTCTGCTCGAATCGGGCCTCCTCCTGGTATATGCGGACCCGGACTTCGAGAAAACCGGTCACGTCTCCCCCACTCTCGGTCACTGAGACGAGATCCTGGAGGAAGTTGCGCAGTTTCTCAGACGGGGACGTCTCCTGCAGGTGCTGGAGTGCCGAGATCATGTCGTAGCCGAAGTAATCGGCATCCCGGACAACCCGCCGGAACTCGTGAGCCACCTCACCGTAGACCAGGGCCTCTCCGGCCACCGACCGGAAGATCTCCATCATCTCGGCCCCACCCCGCCGCATGGCATACATGTAGGCGGCGGCGTGGTGGAGCAGCAGGTTGATCCGGGTTCCTCGACTATCCTTTACGAGGGATGGATAATTCCTGAAGAGGATGGAGGCCGCATAGGCGGTAATAACGAATATAATCGTGCTTACAATGGCTTGCAGTATGCCGACCACCGGGTCTGCCACCATGAATTCCGGGAGATGGATGCCGAATACGTTGTAGACCCTTATGCTCACCTGCGGGAGATCTGCAAATCTCAGCAGAATAAAGGTCAGAACACCCCAGAAAGCGCCGAAGAACCCGGAGATAAGGAATGCTCGGAGGAGGTAGCTGTTGAGGGTGATCCCGAAGTTCGCCGCAACAAGGTCTTCACGGAGGCTCCGGTAGCGTATGGGGTCGCGCTCCACGCGCCGGCGGATGAAGCGGCGGATCCGGATGCAGGCGGGCAGGATCACCGGATCTACCCGCCGGAACCGTCTAGAGAGGCGAGCACCCGGTCAGGTTCGATCGCAAAGGCCTGGATTACCCGGGCGACCGCACCGTAGTCCCTTATACCGCGTTTCTGCATCGCAAGGAGGACAGAGCGCCGCCGCTGGAGCTCTTCGTCAAGCTGCGCCCGGGTCCAGCCGCGGTATTCCATGATCTCTCTGAGGATCCGCGACCGCCCCGAGTAGGAGAAGGTGTCGGATACGGGGCTATACTCGTAGACCGTGTTCACCTGGAGGTTGCCGGTGACGGAGTCGATCCCGACGACCTCGACGATCTCCCGGCACCTTCTCATGCGGTCATATCCCCTGTGGGTGAGCGCCTGGACGGATATTACGTCGAGTGCCTGGAGCATGTTCCTCGGGACGTTGAGGGGTTCGCTCTCCAGGCGGTGGATCGCCGCGTCGACGCCCCCGGCATGCATGGTGGAGAATGTCGTGTGCCCGGTATTCATCGCCTGAAAGAGGGTCTGTGCCTCGCTCCCCCGGACCTCGCCGACAAGGATGTACTCGGGGCGCTGCCGCATCGCGGCCTTGAGGAGATCAAACATCCTGATGGTGACGCCGACCCCCTCCGAGACCATCTCGCGCGTGACGGTCGCGACCCAGTTCTCGTGGTAGAGCGTGATCTCGCGGGTATCTTCGATGGAGACTACCTTTGCGAGCGGCGGGATGAAGAGAGCAACCGCGTTGAGCGATGTGGTCTTTCCTGATGCGGTGCCGCCGACAAATAGCAGGCTTTTGTTGTTCTCGATCGCCATCCAGAAGTAGGCGAGCTGATCGATGTCGAAGGTATTCGACTCCATCAATTCGATCGGCGTGAACGGCATCTCGCGGAATTTCCGGATCGTGAACGAGGTGCCCCGGGTGGCGATCTCGCTGCCGAAGGTCAGCTGCAGACGCGAGCCGTCGGGGAGGGTCGCATCCACAAGCGGGCTCCCGATCGATATGTGTTTCCCCGAACGCTGGGCGAGCGTGATGGCGAGCGAGTTTAAGGCCTGTTCGTCAAAGAGGATGTTCGTCTTGATGTTCTGGTACCCGCGGTGGTAGAGGAAAAGCGGAACCTGGACACCGTCACAGGATATATCCTCGATATGGGGATCTCTCATCAGCGCGTCGATGCGCGACCACCCGAGGAAGTTGCGCCCGAGGTAGTAGCGGATCTTGAAGACCGAGTCCTCGTCAAGGGCGAGGCCGTACTCAGTTAAGAGATCCTGTGTCTTTCTTGAGAGAACCTGCCGGCGATCGGCGGCGAGATCGTGGTCATCGAGGATAAGGACGTCGCGGAGGTCGTCAAAGAGCCGTTCGAGGAGCTCATACTCGAACTCCGAAAGCACCGGCTCGAAGAGGAGATACTCGGCCTGATTCGTCCCGGTGCTCCTGGCGATCATGGCAAGCGAGAGGCCTGTAACGATCCAGTAGCGCTCAAGCTCCTCGTAGCCCGGGGGTGGTTCCGCTTCCGCGAGGTTGCCATGCACTGCGGGATCGTACTCGCCCACGGCCTCGACACCCCTGCGGAAGAAGCAGATCCGGTCCAGGAGGCGGGAGGGGCCGGATCTCCCGGTGGTTTCTTCAGCCGCCGGGCGGGGGGCTCCCGGCGTCATCGCGGCATCCACACCGGCGGCGCGCCCGCATATCTCCTCGCCTGAGGAGAGATCGCTGTTTGCTGCATCATCTCAGTGACCCGCATGGTTCCTGGTATAATCCCGAGATGGATCGGCACCTCCCGGGAACCTGCATAAACAATAGGTAGTGTGGAGCAGCATCCTTATAAATTTGCTTTCCCTCGCTCCCTGTTGCAATTTCCCCCGATACCATAGAAGATCAGAACAAATAAATCGTTCTCCATATATACCCGGTATATCAATGCGCGACCGTCTCCAATTACGGATGCCGACCGGCATCACCTCGCTTGACCCCCTGCTGGATGGAGGCGTCCCGCCAGGAACGGTGGTGCTGCTCCTCGGGGAGCACGGCGCAGGGAACGTTGAGTTTGTGCAGACCTCTATAATGCATCTCGCCATCCTGAAACGGAGCGGGAAGGCAGGCAAGCACCTCCTCCTCCCGGACAGGATCGTGTACGTGACGCTCACCCGGATGCGGGAGGATATCCTCAGGGAGATGGCGCTCTCGTTCAACCCTGATCTCTATACCGAGCTCAAGGAGGAGATCGTCTTTCACGATCTCTCGGAGCTCTACTTTGATGCGAGCATCGTCCCCCCGGACTGGTACGGGGAGGGGAGCAGCATTGAACGCCTGCAGAAGAAACAGCGCCGGGATAGCGGCGAGATCCTCGCAGAACTCACCCGGGTTCTCGGCGGGAGCCCGAATAACAGCCTGATCGTAATGGATTCACTGACTGATATCGCACCGCCGCTTGCAAGGAGTCCGCGGTGGCATGCGTTCATCGCCTTCCTTCGCGGCCTGCAGCAGGTGGCAAAACGCCGGAACATCACTATCTATCTCTCGCTCACCTCCGGTATCCTGAACCGGTCAGAGGAGATTGAGATCGCCGAGTGCGTCGACGCCACCCTCCTCTTCCGCTGGGAGGATACCGGCGCACAGCGCCGGCAGAGGGTTATGCACTTTGAGAAGTTCAGGGGTGTGATGCCCCGCCTCGAGGATAAGGATCTTGTGAAGTTCGCGGCGAAGATCTCCGCAGCGGAGGGGTTTGAGGTGCAGAATATCAGGGTGGTGGTATAAACGGCCGGCCGTGTAAAGTTCGGGGTTCTGGGCCTGGACGAGATGCTCTTCGGGGGGCTGCTTGAGCAGAGCATCTGCGCGATCGTCGGCACCTACGGTACCGGAAAGACGATGTTTGCCCTCCAGTTCGCGTACGAAGGGCTCTCGCAGGGTGATGGGGTTATATACATCAGCCTCGAGGAGCGGGAGGAGCTCCTGCGCGCCACCATGGCACAGAAAGGATGGGATCTGGAGGGGTTTGGTGACCGATTCTTCCTTCTCCGTCTGGATCCGACCGACTTTAATCTCGCGATCAGCAGCATCAAGAGCGAGCTTCCTGCCCTTATCAGGAGCACCGGGGCCTCAAGGGTGATCATAGATCCGATATCACTCTTCGAGGGGCTCTTCCTGGATGAGGCTACCCGGCGGCAGGAGATGTTCAGGTTCATCGAGGTGATGCGGGATGAGGGTTGCACCCTCGTACTGACGAGCGAGACGGGTCCGGCAGATCCAGATGGGAGCAGGTACGGCCTTGTGGAGTGCCTGGCGGATACGGTGATACTCCTGCGGTACATCCGGTCAGCGGGGTTCACCGAGGTGTATCTGGCCCTGGAGGTCGTGAAGATGCGCCGCTCGCGCCACTCCCGCGAGATCAAACCGTTTGATATCCTGGAAAACGAGATCATGGTCTACTCGGAGGCGAGCCTCTTTTAAACTGAGGAGCGCGCAGGACGGATACGGTCTCTCTGCCGCTCTTCTTCTCTGCAATAGATGGATCCCGGCAAGAGTTCTGGTTCATCGGAGCAGCGGGCCTGCGGTAGCCCCTGCACGAACTTCCGGGTGGATCGGTAGCAGAGGAGATCGGGAGAGGCCGGCATGCCTGCATACCGGGATACTGGAAGGTCGATCCGGTCGATTGGGGCCTGCTCCCCCACCAGCGGCCATATACATCAAGTACAGACTGACCGGGTTCATCGGGTGACACTCCCTGCTCCCTTATGGTAGATCAGCTGGCGCTCGATTGGAAGAGGAGGTTAAAGAGGGGCGCAGGGTGGTGAGAAGAGAGAGATTATTCAAAATTCTCCCTAACTCTATTTATGTACTGTACCTGCTTCAAAAAACATAAATGTTAGAATTTATTTTATACCGATGAGGCGATAGGTGTCTATATGCAGCTGCCGCGAGGTCGGTTCCAGTGTCTCATCAAGCCCACGACATCCCGTGCCCTGATAGAGGAGATGGGTTCAAAGCAGTTTACCGGGGTCTGTACTATCGCGCCTGGCGATGAGA
>JAAZIF010000103.1 GCA_012510335.1 Methanomicrobiales archaeon
AGCCCCTGGGAGGAGATCGACCCGGCCCGCGATCTTGCGCCCCCCTACGACCGGGTGGTCGCCTCGTTCTCGCTCACCATACCTGATATACGTTCGGCGCTCGCCATGATGGATGCGGTCGCCGCAAAGTCCGGATCGATTCATCTCTACTGGTTCGCCGATGAACCGCCCTGGGAGCAGCGCTACATCGCTCTCTGGGAAGACCTGCACGGGGCGCCATACCACCCCCGGCCGAAGGCCGACTGCCTCTTCAACGTCCTCTACGGTATGGGGATCTACGCAAACGTCCAGATGCACCCGATGGTGGAGAAAACCCTCTTTGCAACCGTGGAGGACGCGATCGACCACTTTGCTCCCCGGATGAGCGTGGAGACCCCTGAGCAGCGGGAGATCCTCCGGGGTTATCTCTGCGAGCACCTCGTCCCGCAGGACGGCAGGCTCGTCCTTTCCGGGCGATCGACGTATGCCGCGATATGGTGGCAGAAGCGGAGGGCGTCAAACCCCCATGATGCAGATCCTTAACCGATGAAACCCGGGTGGTTGACGCGGATCTCGTTATGAAAGAATGAGGTAGGGAGCCGCACCCGGTATATCGTGGCCTGGTAACCGTGTCTGTCACTGAACACTGGTGGGGAAGGCGCTTCGTGCAATGGGCGCCCCCGATCGAACGATTGTGGTGCTAGGTTGTGGAGGTTGTGGTTGTTTGTGTAGGTCATGATGAGCGCTGACTGGAATTGAAGACTGATGATCACTGGGTGCGGCCTTACCTCGATCCAGTTTCTATAAAGCAGATTATATAATAGTTTTCAATAAACATCGGGGCTTATATTCAAGCTGAAATAATAAAATAATTTTTAAAAGAGCTCTCTTCTCTCAAATATCCTTTAAAATCCAGGATAATTTTTACCATAGGTATATATATAGAATTCCTCTCTCAAATAAGGTATGGCAGGGATCCCCCTGCCCCCGCGCCACCCCGCGGATTCACTCGCGGAGAAGGGCAACCCGGGAGCCGACCGGAATCCCGAGGTCAGCCCCTATCGGACCACACTTCACTGACATCATGTAGGCGGTGGGCGGAAGGTCACGGCAATCAGAGAGCGACTCGTAGTTAGCCATACCCTTGGCTATGATGAGAGTCGCGCGGTCCAGGGCATCTTCAAGGGCCGGCGGGGCGAGATCCAGGTTGAGACCGAGTTCGGCGATGCCGTCTGCAGTGGCGGTGAGCAGGTCTACCCGGCGGTCGAGTCCGAGCGCCAGTGCATCCTCAAGTGTTGCGTCGTTTAGGATCGGCGCGCCCCGGACGGCAAAAGTGACATTTGATCCGTTCTTTTTGATATAATCTGCAAAGAGAGCATCAAAGACGATCTCCCCGCAGTTGTCAGCGAGGTAGACCACACGGGAGGTGAGGGGCTCCATCGCTTCGGTATCATCAACGGTAAGCCCCGCCGCAAACCCCCGGCGGAAGAACTCGACGAAATTATCTGTAACAGTATGGGCCTTCGACCCGTAGTCCAGCGTGTTTGCTATGACTGCTGCGAGCGCAAGGTCACGAAATGTCGAGAGATCTCCGCGCACCCGCCGGCAGACCGCCATCGCATCCTCGTTATTGGCCTGCTTTAAGGATCGGTAGGGATCGGTATCGCCGATCATCCGGTAGGCAAGGCGATGCACCCGGCTCGCTATGACAGGTGCGGGCACCGGATCAGAGGAGATGCGCCGGAGGAGATCCCGGCACGCATTGACGGTCCTCCCGACGAGCGCCTCATCGTCAGTGCAGAGTCGGCATTCATACTCTACGCGGGATATAAGGCAATCCGTGCAGCCCTCTTTAAGTCTCATGATGCAGTTAACTGGATCCGGGAGGGATAAAAATGGTATGATGGGGCCACCGCGATTCGAACGCAGGTCAGAAGACCCCCAGTCTCCTAGGATGCCAGGCTACCCTATGGCCCCTCCCTCATACTATGTGAAGGAATCACACATATATCTTCGCTTTGGGAGCGGGCTTGAGAGGCTATACGCGCATATTCTTGTAATCTTCAACACTCCGTGATAGCTGCTCCAGCTCGCTGCCGGTGACCTCCATTCTGCCCCTCAACACCTCGACCTCCTCAAGGAGCTGTCGGATACGCACGTACATCACATACATGATAAATAGCAGGCAGATAATGGTTACCGCCAGTAAGACTATCATGATTGCATTGAGGTCTGCCATCTACTCCCTCCTGAATAATGCGTGGGCGAGCTGTACAGTGAACTACCCCGCGCTCGCGGGCGGGTGTACATCGGCATGATCCTCCATCGGTTGTCTGAACAGAGATAAGACGATATTCAATATAATTGTATACGTTAATGCACGAAGGGGCGCCGCTTTCATCACTGCACCTGTTGTGCCGGGGTCTTCCCGCTCTGCCCCTTCACCCCGCAAGATAAACCCTTCCTGTACTGTATCAGGTATGCCCGCCGTATTCCGGATGGTTCTGGCGGTCTGGATCCCGGGAGCCTCACGACAACCGGTATCCTGGCCGCCGCTGCCTAGATACACGTTCCCGGTGGGATCGTATGATGACCTGGAGCCTCCTCGATATCTCGTTCGCATCGATGCTCTCCAGCCCCGCCCTTTAGGGTGGGGTAGTTCACTGGAGGAGATCGGCCCCGTATCGATGATCCTGGAGAGAGGGCCGGCGCCCGGCACGGCCTGCCTCCGGGAATGGCCACCACCGCAGCAGAAGCCGGGCCCTTGAGCGTTTCTATGGCGCATGCCTCTACCTCCAGTACTCTTGCTGCCCGATCTTCTGACCCACAGGCGGTGGGCATCGGTTGGTATTGGAGGCGGATTCACCTCCGGACTCCTTTTTTTCAAAAAACAATATAATAATATTAATATTTAACAACAGCTAAAAAAATGCATGAGCAGGCACCACGCAAGCGCTCTCATCGCCCTTGGAATCGTAATCTGTGCGGGATTCTTCGTTTCTATGCCCGCCCTCGCCAATCCCGGGCACGGGATTGCGGCACTTGAGTCAGGGAAACTTTTACAGCTCTCGCCCGGCGAAATATTGATAGCAGGGAGAGATTCAGAACCATATGGCGCCCCGGCGCTTCTGGCCGGGGATGATGAGCCGGTTATATCTACCAGCCAGAACAGCAGTGGATCAGCAGACTCGCAGCCTCTCCCCGCCGATTCGGCCCCTCCCGATGACCAACGACTTATGGGATTGACCAACACCGCCGGCATCAGACTTATGAGGCTCTCGATGGAGCATGCCCACGCCATCTGCCTGCAGGATGAAGATGCGGCCGCTGTGGCGGCGGACAACCTCTACGCCCTCTCCACCCGGTTGACCGGTGAGGTGCAGCCGCTTCTGGTCTCCCCTGAGCAGCAGCCCATAAAAGATGAGTTCATCAGGCTGCTTGCGGTCTACTCCGCGGTCAGCCAGGAGCTTCTCAGTACCCCGGAATCGGTGCCGGCAGCCTTCAGGGAACTCTCCGCTGCATCGGAAGGGCTTGAGGCGATCAGCCAGCAGACCGGCGCGTCGATGATGAGGCCCGCCGCCATCACCACCCTTGCGACACACGCTGTTCTGCCTGGGGACACGCCGATCCCCGAGACTCTCCCCCTCCGGGAGCGGCATACCTATGACGACCCATCGGGCGAGAACATGGTCTCGCTGCTTGTGGAGTCTACCAGGACCGTAGCGGCATACCAGGCGGCCCCCATCAACACATCGGCAATGAAGGTCGAGGCGGGCGAAGGGCGCATGTTCCTTCTTGTTGTCGTTAAATCGACAAACCTCGGGCACAGGGGTGACTCCGACCTCTACACCATCGAGACGCCGGGGCTGAGCATGTTCACCCTTGAGTACCAGGGGACGGCGTTTACGCCCATTGAGGTTCCGCCTTTCACATCACTCGGGGAGTCGTTCGGCCAGAAGACGCTGGAGCGGTACGAATCGCTGAAAGGCTACCTCTACTTCGATGTTCCTGACTCCCTGAATACCTCTGAGGCTGCCCTGAGGGCTGATCTCGGATATGCCGGCATCCCGACCTGGGATCTTGGGAGAGAATCCGGTGCGGCATAACCCGCATCCAACTTTTGTGGATACAGGTCAGAGGGATACCATCTCCACATCCCCGGTCACCGTATCCAGCACGGCGATGGTAGCCTGACCGGTCAGATAACCGCAGGCCTCCCCCGGGTTGATGACCAGCACCCCTCCAGGTTCGCTGACCTCCGCCTGGTGGGTATGGCCGCAAACCACGACGTCGAACGCCTTTTGCCTGATAAGCGCCTGCAGGAGTTCACGATCATCGCCGTGGAGGAGCCCTATATCCATGCCGCCCGCGGTGACAGCGGCGAAAGCCCCCC
>JAAZIF010000104.1 GCA_012510335.1 Methanomicrobiales archaeon
CAACCCTCGAAATGCATCTTCGTCCTCTGAACCATAGCTGCGCCCGAAGATATCATACGCAATGCTCACGGGCAGGGATTCTGCAACACTCACTTCACTCAAGATGGCCCGTGCGGCTTTTGCCTCCTGCCAGGAGTATAAAATCTGAAGGCGCCGAGAATAATGCTCAAAGTAATGCCGCCCAACGCTGCTGAGGATCCGCCGATTGTAGACGTAATCTACCAACGTTGGGGAGGGTGTTCGTCCAGAGATCTCCACTTCTTCTTTTAAGCCGGAGAGCAGTATCATGAGAAAACACGGAATGTACGGATCACCAACAGTATCAAGAACTGCCCTGCCGATCTCTGGCGAGTACTCCCACCCTTCTCTGCAGAAGACATGTTCAATGACCGATAGTGCGACGCCTTCATCAAACCCGCCGATAGTGATCCGCCGGAAGTCATTTATGACCGCGATCCCGCCGACATTGTAGACGACGTGATCGATGCTGACCGAACCGCCGACGATAAACTTCACTCCGGGATATACCTGACGAAACCGCCGGAACCAGTGCAGGAACTTCCGCGCGTCGTCGACCTCCATATTCTGTATCGCCACCGGAAACTCATCAAGGATAATACATGCCGGCTCAGCGATCACCGCGATAATCTCATCCAGCTTCTTCGCCTTCTCATACCAGTCATCGGAAAATTCAGCTCTCAGATTGCTTCGGAGCCTGGCCCTGAAAGCCGGGGTCTCGATCTCTTCAATACTCTCCTGTACCCGGACAAATGCCCTCCCGAGGGCAGAGAGAAACCTGGTTCTATGGTTCGCGCCCCCACACTCAACAAGTGCCGTAACAAGCTCGGTGATGAATTCACCGGGCGAGTTTACGCTTTCAATATCGAGGAATATACACAGTCGGTGCCTGCTTTGCAGTATTTTTACAATATTCAGCATGATCGACGTTTTGCCGAATCGCCGCGGAGCGACAAGCATGACATGATCCTTCTCGATGACGCTCAGGATGAATGCAGTCTCGCGCTCACGGTCGATAAAATCATCTCCAGTTGCAGGACTTCCGACAGGTAACGTAACTATCACCTAACAATAATGATATATTACGTTTTCGTTATATAACAATTTTGTTTATAGCCTGGAGGCGCGCCCTGAGTGTTAGCCATCTCACTATGCTGTGTCATACGTCATAACACATAATCAAAAATAGCGAGCTGATCCTGAAGCAGTATCTACTTTCAGACATCCTGAGGTTCAATCGTCTCAATACAAAAGAACTGGTTCTCCGTAGTAAAGCTCCAGGGTCCAGTTCTCCCTTAAAAATGAAGGCAGGCGTTATCAACCGGCATCGTGGTCTTAATACAGGTTTTCAGGCTTCTGCGAGCGATAGCCGTAATCGCTACGGGAATTCCTGGTAAGATCCCTATCCAGCCCACGTCACACCCAGGCACCCTGAATGAAGAATAGGGAACACATCACACAAAAAAAGAGATTGATCAGATAAACCGGGGTTTTTTAGAGAGGAACCGCGGGGTATAGAGAGGCCGGCAGGGCTTTCCGGCAGCCTCCATCCTCACCGCCTCGATGAGCTCATCCTCGCTCATCGTCTCCCGGTACGGCTTCTTCTTCTCCGATAGTTTCCTGATGGTCACCGTGAGTTTCCCGGTCTCAGCCTCCGCATCGCCTATCACCGCGACGTAGGGCACCCAGTCCATACCGGCCCCGCGGATCTTTTTGTTCATGCTCTCTTCCCGGTCATCGAGGTCCGTCCGGATGCCGGCAGCGTTCAGGCGCGCGCATATCTCCTCCGCAAAGCAGACGTGCCGCTCCGCCACCGGCACAAGCCTGACCTGTGTCGGTGCGAGCCATGTCGGGAGTGAGGGGACGTCCTGCGTCGCCGTATTCTCAAGCAACGCACAGATCACCCGCTCGATCGAGCCTGTCGGAGAGAAGTGGAGGATCGGGGGGTGGACCTCCATCCCCTCTGACGTGTAGTACTTGATATCGAACCGGTCCGCACTCTCCACGTCGATCTGGACCGTAGGGTTCTCTATGGGCCGGCCCTGCGCATCGATCGCCGCGAGATCGGCCTTTGCGATCCAGTAATGCGTCCGCTCCGAGAGAACCTCAATCAGCATCGGCACGCCAGACTTCGCAACGAGGCTCTTTATCCAGGGCTCATACTGTTCGAAGAAGTCCCGGGTACACCGGAAGACCCCCACGAGCGGGGTCTCGAGATCCTCACCGCTCTTCCATCCGATCGCGACCTGCTCCTCGAAGCTCTTGAGTGCATCGTCCACGTCCCGGCATAGGGTATGCATATCGGGCATAGTGAAGGCGCGGAGACGCTTGAGGCCGATCACCTCGCCCTTCTGCTCGTGCCGGAACGAGTATGTCGAGAGCTCGTAGAGCTTCATCGGGAGGGTGTTTGGGGATATGTGCATATCATGCATGATCGAGAACATCCCAAAACACGCGGCAAACCGGAGCATCATGTCGCGGTTGCCGCTCTTGAACCGGTACTGCCGTTCCCCGAACTTTGCGGCGTGCTCCGCGATCGCCCGGTCACCGAGGTCGTACATAACCGGGGTCTCGACCGGCATCCCACCGTACTCAAGCACCCGCTCAAGGACATAATCGGCAAGGAGGTCGCGGATCAGCTTGCCCCGTGGCATCCAGCGGTGCTGCCCGACATCCGAGCGCGGTTCATACTCCACGAGCTCCTTGGCCCTCATCAGGTCCACGTGGGCCGGCTCGACACCCTCCTGCCCCGGATACCCGAGCTCCTTCCGGACCAGGGAGGCGAAGGGCGTCTTTTCATCTACATAATCCGTGGCATCCTTTCGCTCCCCCTCAGGGGTGAAGACGAAGAACTCGCGTTCGATCTCCTTTTTTTGGGCACTCACACCCTCGCCGGGGGCGATCGTCCGGGAGAGCTCCGAGAGCGGGTGACCCTTGCAGGAGAGCGAGAAGGCCTTGTACCAACCAAACGGTGCCCGCTTTACAACAAACTCATCTTCCCCGGCGATGGCCCCGGCAAGGCCCCGGAGAACAGTCACCG
>JAAZIF010000105.1 GCA_012510335.1 Methanomicrobiales archaeon
CAGTTCCTTCAGAACCCCACTGCCGAGTTCTATACGTGGCGGGGTGGCCGCTGGGAGCTCGATCACGAGGGAGATGCAGCAGATAACGCTGTGCGGGAGATCCTGCGAGGAGAAAAGGCACCCAAAACATCGGTAAAGCCGGAACAGCGCGGGCTCTGCCAGGCACTCTGGTACCTCCAGGACGACACCCCCCTCCCCAGGGAGGCATGGGCAGAGGGTGTGAGGGAGGGGCTGTCGGGGTTTGTCTCCCTGGCTGTAAAATCGCCGGAAGAAGACCGGATCTTCGGGCGGATCGAGGATGAGTATAAGGTATTCTATACGCCGACCGGCAAAATTAAGGCAGGAAGCCCGCCCGATCTCCTCCAGAAGAAGATCCCGGAGATCGAGAGAGAACTGCAGGCACTCTATGACCGCGCCCGGGGCGTGGAAAACCTCCGGTTAGAGCTGGAAGACCTTGCCGAGCAACAGCGTCTGAAGGCCGGGGCGCTCGAAGACGCCCGTGCCGAGGTCGCCGCCCTCCAGCAGAAACTCAACGAGGGAGCCGCCATCGAGGAGGAGAAGAGGGAGAAGGAGGAGACTGTGCGGCAGGCCGAGGCTGCCAGGGCGAAGGTCGCAGCCGATCTTGACGCTATAGACAGCCGTATCAGAGAGATCGATGAGAGCAATAAGACCCTCGCCGAGGAAGAGCGCGAGGCAGATGATCTCCATGTCGAGGTCCGCATAGAGCGGAGAGCGGCTGAGAAGCACCACGAGACCTGGAAAGAAACCCATGAACCCGTGCTGCGGCAGGTGGAGATGGAACTTGCCAGCCTCCGGGCTATAGAGCGGACCCGGCGGCTCAAGGAGCAGGTGAAGGGTGTCCGGGACCGGATCGAGCAGATCCAGACTGCTGAAGCAGAACTCGAGCGCCAGGAGCACGAACTCTCTGTGACGCCCCTACCTACGAAGAAGGATATCGGGGTGTACCAGGAGCAGAAGCTGCAGCTTGCCTCCCTCCGCGGCCAGATTGAGCAGGCGGCCATCCGTATCAGGTTTGATCTGCGGGCGGAGAGCGGATCGATCACCGCATACCCGGAAGCCGAGTATATCGCCGATGATGACGAGTACCTTGTCCCCGGCCCGACAACGTTCACGATCGGGGATATCGGGACGATCCATGTGCGGGGTGGTGGGTCATCGCTTGAGGATCTGCAGACAGAGATTCAGTCTCTAAAGGCCGCATCTGCGTCATTTTTTGAGCGGTTCGGCGTGACGGAGGAGCAGGATCTCTATGACCTGCAGCAGCGCCGCCAGGATCTTGAGCGCGAGATCAAACGACTCAAGAAGACCCTCAAAGATCTCACCTCCGATGAAGAACCCGGTCACCTAAAGGCAGAGGCTATCCGGATCCAGAAGATGATCACAGATGAGAAGGGCCGGATCGACGCGGCGCCTCCGGAGTGGCTGCACCTCTCTGATGAGGTTATCGGGGAGATGTCCGAGGATCGCACTGCGGAGAAGAAGAGACTTTCAGGAACCATCGATCAGGAGCAGCAGAGGGAGGAGGAGGCCCGGGCTGCCCACGATGAGGCGCTGAAGAAGGCACAGGCTGCATCTAACCGCCTTGTAGAACTCCGGACCCGGGTGAGGGGGCTGGAACAGCAGAACGCCGATCTGCTGAGGTCATACGGCACCTACGAACACCTGCAGGCTACGCTCACGAACGAGATCGCGGCACTTGAGCGGGCACACGAGGATCTTCTGGCCATCCTAGATGAGTACACGATCCTTGTCGAAGAACCGAGGGCGCAGCACGAGGATGTCCTGGGGGTTGTCCAGGATCTTGAGGAGCAGCTGCAGTCCGTCCGGGAGGATGCAATAGACAGAAGAGCCCGGATCGACGCGGCTGTCTCCGAGGGCTTCTACTCCAGGATCGGGGATCTGGAGGCATCGCTCGATATCGCGAAGCGCAGGCTTGACAAGGCCACCCGGCAGGCCGAGGCAGTAAAGCTCTTGCATGATATGGTGCAGGCGTTCAAAAAGGTGCAGTCCACTGCCCTCTCCGGGCCGGTGGCCGAGCTGATGAATCGCTGGCTCGTGATGCTCACCAGTGGATCGTACGACTCGATCCGCATGGATGAGAACCTCCTCCCGGTGGGGGTTCTGAACCCGGAGTATGATGAGGAGCTGCCGCTGGACTACCTTAGTTACGGAACCCGTGAGCAGGTCATCGTCCTCCTGCGCCTCGCCATGGGCGTCCTCCTGAGCAGGGATGAGCGCAACCTCGTCGTCATCGATGACCGGCTGGTGAACGCTGATCCCGTCCGGATGCGGCGCCTCTGCCGGATCCTTGAGGAGGTCGCGGCGGAACACTGCCAGATCGTCGTCGCTACATGCAACGACACACCGTATGCCGGGATACCGGCAGAGGTGATCCGGGTACCGGGGGATGGAGCGGGGAAGTAAAGGGGATGGTGGCAACCCCCTCTCCCCCATTCAAGATCCCGGAAAAGTTACAGGCCACCGCAGTTTGACTGGAAGCCTGCCGGGGGTTCCGGGCGGCCCGGGGATAATCGGTATCGCGCATCATCATCTTAGTCGGACAGGGAGATCTTACCGTTACAAGTCGGTAGTGGCCTATAGAATAACTGGTAATCGAAAATTTTCGCCGCGCGATTATTTTGGTATCATCACAAGTTGTTGCTCAACGCGATTCGCACCGAATCACCCAAAATTAATTAGCAGTTATATGTTGGGACACTACCAACTACCCATAGATTACTATTTGTCATTAAGATTTCGCTTGGTTTGAGATGCAGGGTGCCCCGGCGCCCACTGGTAGTCATCCAGAAACCTCTACAGGTCTGCGGCTTCTGTGAGCAGGACGTTCTCCCGGTGCGGCAGTTACCATGCGCTGCGCCGGCACAAAAAACCCATTCCCGTAACCAGATCTCCTGGCCGGCGCCCATCGCCGGAGATTCTCTTGCCAACAGAAATATTTATATATTTCCGCGCATATGTGTACTGATAGAGGTGATACACCATGCCAGGTTTTGATGGAACCGGACCGATCGGCCGCGGCCCCCTGACGGGGAGACGCCGGGGCCGGTGCGTCCTGCCCGGGACGCCGGCGGAAGACACCACACCGGTGCTCCGCGGCGCTGGCCGGGGCGG
>JAAZIF010000106.1 GCA_012510335.1 Methanomicrobiales archaeon
ACGAGACCGTGATCGGCGGGTCAAATGTCGCCCCGGCAGGGCCGCACCGGACCGCCCGGCCGACCGGCGTCGTCCCCGGGCCTGCGGCGGGGAGGTCCTTCAGGGGGGCGCTCTGGACGCTCACCGAGTCAAGGGATCTCCCGAATTGATCCTGTGCTACAACCCCCTGACCGATGGAGAGGCTGGTGCCCTCTTCTGCGGTGGTGATGACGGTCGCATGCCGGACAGCGCCCCCCGCATCGGTGTCCAGGGTGCCCCTGCCGGTGTACTCCATCACCGGCTCAGCAGACACGACGGGCGGAGGAGAGGAGGTGCTCGAGCCGCTACTTCTCGACGACGATCCGGAGGAACCGATCGAGTCAGAAGAGCCGGATGATCCGGAGGAGCCGCTGTCGGATGTTTCCTCCTTTGTCACCGCGAGATCGAGGGCGGTCGAGGTGCCGGCGGCGTAGACCGCGGTCTCCAGAGCCCTGATGCCGTCGACGAAGAAGGCGATCTCTTTTCCGGCATCCCCGTCCTCTCCGCTGACGATCAGCCGGGGGTCAAAGAGATCAGTCCCGCCGTAGACCCCGGCGGTATCGAGGGTGAGTGAACCCCGGTCATGGTCCCCGATCCGGGCGGTGATGACGGTCCCGGCCGGCGCCGGGTTCCCGTCGATCGTGACCGCGCCCGAGAACTCCGCGGGGAGGAGGGGGACGGCAGATGCGATCCCGATGAGGGCTACGAGGAGGAGGATGAGCGGGAGTCGTCTCATGCCCATCACACCCCGATGGCGCAGAGGTCGCCGGGCTCGGTCATGTAGAGCCAGTAGCCCCGGCCGGGGTAGACCGGCCGGCTATCGGTGTAGCCGTCGCTCCCGCCGTTGATGATCGCCACCTCGAAGTCCTGCTCCCCGGCATCAAACCCGATCAGGGTCGTCCAGCCCCGGTTTACCGAGAGGAGGGTATCCCGTGCCGAGGCTGAGGATGCGCCGGTGATCCCGATGGCGTTCCAGCCCTGCGCGAGGGAGCGCTCCGAGGGTGGGAGCGGGAGATCGATCGAGAAGGTGAGGGGGATTGTCGTGAGGTTCTCTGAGTAGATCCAGATCCCCTCGAGGGGGGTGAGGCGATCGGTCGGCGTGAGGGAGACCCACGCCCTGCCGGCGGTGTCGTAGCGGAGGGCTGAGTGGCCGGCGGTGTCGATGGGGGTGAAGATCGACGCGGTATCATTCCCGGCCTCAAGGTGCCGGGGGATCGAGATGAAGTTCCAGCCGGGGTGGAGGGTGAGATTTTTGCCGAAGATCGGGCTCTGGTTGCTCCCGGCAGGGGTGAACAAGAGGCGGTGCTCGCTATTCGGGACGACCTTGCCGCTGGCTTCACGCTCGATGATTCTTAAGAGGGCGGGGTCATCTTTCTCGACCCTCGGCACGGTGCCGGAGAGGGTGATGAGGATATAGACCTCGTCATCCCTATAAACAAGCTCCCAGGCTGATAACATGAATGACCTGGAAGAAACGGTCGTGGAACTGGTGGAATCCCATTGTCCACCCACCTGGAGGGCATAGGTCCACACAGGATCCTGGAGATCAGTGGAAAACTCAAGATATCCATCAACAAAATATTTAGAGTGCCAAAGCAGGGGGCCGCGGAAACAGATGCTGCCATCGAGCGTAACCTCATCTCCAGGAGAGAGGTCGTCAAGAACAGGATTTATGCTGATCCTCTCCACCAGGTAGGTTGCCCCTCCCGGTGGAACAGGATGGATGATATCATCGTAAACATCGAAGAGCGTGACCGTTGAGGCTTGACCATCCTGAGATTCTACCAGGAGGGTATACGCGCCCGGACCGATCGTGGTCGTATCCACCTCAAAACTCCAGTCCCCGTTATCACCCACGATCACCTCGCCGGAGAGAACATCCGCCCCATCTTCATTTGCGGATAACCGGTAAGTCAGTGCTGTGTCTGCCGGGTAGTCAGTCGTGCCGGTGACCGTGAAGGTTTCACCGTAGGTCTGATCGCTGATTCCGTCAATCCATATCCGTAAGGTTTCTACGAAGAATGTGAGCTTCACGTAGGTGTCCGGAATGTTCGGGGAGTCAAGAGCGTTGATCAGCGCAGTCGCTGCAGCAGGTGCCTGCAGACCGGTGAGCTTCACGCCGAAAAAGTCCGGTGCCGCGATTGTTCCAGTGGCAGTATTAACAGTGATTGATCCAGCATTACCGGCGATAGAACCCATCGGGTGCTGGACGACGACGAAGTACTGGCCACCAGCGAGATCTTCTGTATCCGACGAATCGAGTTCTACCTCAAAGCTGCCGTCGGACTCAACACTGGCCGATCGTACACTCAGTTCGCCGGGCGCACCATAGTAGTTCTTACCGAATATCCAGACGAACACATTGTCCGGACTGCCCGTTGCAATCCCGGAGATAGTTAGCCTGTCCCCTCTTGTGACTGCGGTGCTACTCACACTTGCAGTGACGTACCCGTTTCTGAGATTGACGAGGGTTGTGGCGTACCTGGCACCCGAGAGATCATCTTTCCCTCTGGGCTCTGAGACGGCATAGAATGTGTAGCTGCCGGCGTCAAAAGGCAGGCCAGCGGTGTTCCACTTGTAAAGCCATGTATCATCAGAGTCAACACTCACCGTGGTGAAAGTCCCATTATTCTCTGTTATCACGGGCCACAGGCGGGTCAGGTTGACGCCATTCAAAGCAAGATTCGGGCCAGTCATAAAGAGATAGACCGTGTCACCATCGGTGCAGGTGCCGGAGAACGTGATCTCATCACCGATGTAATAGGTACCGGTGCCAGACGTCACGATGGTGACACTGCCGCCCGCCTCAGACTTTATCTCGACGTCATCATCCCCGCTACCGGGAATAAAGCTCTCCTCGTCAACAAAAACGTTCATGTCGTCATCTGTAATCGCCCTCTCCGCCACAACCGGTGTAGCAATCAGCACCATCAAGAGGACCGCGGTGACAACTGCCTTAAATATCGTCCGTTCTGAAATCATCAACATCCTCACTCTCCGTAGTGCGGGAGTGGGCTGGAATAACGCAGGGTGCCGCCTGCGGGAGGTTTGAACACAATCCAGAAAATCCTAAACCAACTAAAACCGAGTCTCCCGTGCTCAGGCATCTATATTTTATGTAGCAAAATAAATGTGTCGTTATCATCCGCGCCGCGATGACTGAGAGCGAGCACAATTCAATGATCTGAGATGCCCTCTTTTGTTTTATAGCGGTGACATAAGCCGGCTTGTTTCACAGACCACCCCTGAACCGGGTAAGAGGCGGGAGGGGAACGGGAGGGGAGAGCCTTACCCCGCGAGTTCAACCTCGCCCGCCGCGAGAAGCCGGCAGCAGAGCCTGCCGCTGTGGGCATTCACCATCACAGCGTCGATCTTCCGGGACGTTTCCACTGTATAGTACGCCTCCCCACACTGATCACAGATGCAGGCCGGCACACCCTTGATGACGATGATCCCATCCCCAACCCGTGCGATAAACTCTGTCTTTCCTTCCTGCAGGGTTCCCTTACAGAACGTGCATCTCTCTGGAATCATTTCTCTCTCCCAGTCCGTAGATCAATCTAATATTCATCATCCGGCATGTAAGCAGTGATGACCCGGAGATGGTCAATCACAGATCCCGAAGACCAGGGTTCCATCCTCCGCGAAGCCCCCTGATGTGGAACTCGATCGCCTCGTGGATCCGCTCCTCAGCCTCTTCCCGGGTCGCTCCGGTGGTCACGCACCCCGGGATATCTGGAGAATACGCGGAGTAGTTGCCGTCAGCCCCCTCGATGATGACAGGAGATCGATGCATCATTTTTGCCTCATTTCAGTACAGCCTATTTGAAAAACGTTATTTGGTGTTCCCCGGGCGAGATCATCCGTCAGATGCCCTGTGATAGCCACCCGCTGCTGGTCTCCAGACCACCAGGAATCCTGATGGTTACTGCTCCATCATAATTACGGAGGGAGTATTCATGTCCCTTTTGTTCCAGGTCGGGGGCCAGCCGCACCCGGGAGAACGTCCGGTAATCGAGCACCCCCGGCAGCGACTCTTGCACCACCGACCCCTGTTTTACACTGCTTCGCACCGCTTTGCACCAGGTGGTGCCAATGAACGGCCGACTTAACAGGCTTTGATCAGTGTTTTCAGCCCGTAATGACTTTATCTCGGGATCGTTCGCACCATTTCGGTTTTCACACACACAGAGACTCACTCACCCCCGAACCGGTGCCGGTGACTGTGTGTGTATTCTGGTGTAAATTAGTACTTAGAGAGAGATGCTTCTCTCTATCTGTACAGGTACTGGTAGAATCAACACTGTCCCGGGCTGTTTGATCTTTGCGGCAGGTGGTGCAAACCTGTACGAAACCCGTCGTAAAGGTGCAAAGGTCAGGACCACCGTCCGGGTCCTGCCCCCCCACCCCGCCACCGTGAGCTCCTCGTCGGTAGACGGTAGCATCGAATGAGAGGAGGTGCTCCCGCCGGCGCATCGCGTATACAAGAGGATGTCCGGGAAGTGCTCAAGGAATTCAGGCACATAAACCCAAATATAGTCACTTTCATAACTGTTTTGAAACATGCTCTGGACCCAAGAACGTGGCCTCCCACCTCTTTAAGAAGGATAGAGGGTGTAATACCCGGTGATTGCGTTCTGCCCGGCCAGGGTTTCAAAAGGCATTGTTACATACTATAAGCTATATGGAAGCGCTGCTACATTCTGAGCGGGCAGTGGGGATTGATCTCTTTTCGCGCCGGAGACGGAGAAGATTTTGAAAATTACAATTCCTTAAGGAAGAAGACGGGGCATTTAGTCTCCGGTTGATAGCAGATATTGTATCTTGCTTCGTTAATCTGCGAAAATAAAAGCGAACTCTTTTTATGGACTCCTCCCCACATTCCACTGATCGTCATGCCCGCTCCACCTGAGATCATCGACTTGGTCAAGCGATTTGACCAGTACCATGCAAAATACACATCTCCGTCCTACAACGAGTCCCAGGTCCGAAAAGAGTTCATCGACCCTTTTTTCGAAGCCCTCGGCTGGGATGTGAATAACCGCTCGGGGCTCGATGAGCGCTATAAGGATGTGATCCACGAGGATACAGTGAAGGTGGAGACATCCACCAGGGCACCGGACTATTCGTTTCGGATCGGCGGCATACGGAAGTTCTTTGTCGAGGCAAAAAAGCCTTCCGTGAACCTCAAAGAAGATCCGGAACCCGCTTACCAGGTGCGCCGATATGCCTGGAGCGCGAAGCTCCCGGTGAGCCTGCTCACAGACTTCGAGGAATTCATCGTCTACGACTGCACGGCGAAACCCTCACCGAAGGATAAGGCATCGGTAAGGAGGATCGGCTACTACCATTATACCGAGTATATCGAAAAGTGGGATGAGATCGCGGCGATCTTCTCCAAACAGGGCATACTGACCGGTGGGTACGATGACTACGTCGAGAACCTGAAGCAGAAGAAGGGGGGGAAGGGCACCGCGAGCATCGACGATGCGTTCCTCGCGGAGATCGAGGGGTGGCGGGAGATCCTTGCAAAGAACATCGCGCTCCGGAACAAGGATCTCTCCGTCCGGGAGCTGAACGCGGCGGTGCAGAAGACGATCGACCGGATCATCTTCCTCAGGATCTGCGAAGACCGCGGGATTGAGAAATATGAGCAGCTACACATGATAGCCGCCGGAAAAGACATTTATGAACAGTTGAAATCATTATTCCTCTATGCTGATGAGAAATACAACTCCGGCCTGTTTCACTTCTCGGCGGAGCCCGGTCGGGAAGATCCAGACACCCTGACGCTCTCGCTCTCCATCGACGACAAGGTGCTCAAGCAGATCATCACCCACCTCTACTACCCGGACTCGCCCTACGAATTTTCGGTCTTTCCGGCGGATATCCTCGGCCAGGTTTACGAGCAATTCTTGGGGAAGGTCATTCGCCTGACGGCCGGGCACCAGGCGAAGGTCGAGGAGAAACCAGAGGTGAAGAAAGCAGGTGGAGTCTTCTACACGCCGACATATATCGTGGAGTACATCGTGAAGCAGACTGTCGGGAGTCAGATTGAGGGGAAAGACCCAAAAGCAGTTGTGGATCTGCACGTTCTTGATCCGGCCTGTGGTTCGGGATCCTTCCTCCTCGGAGCCTACCAATATCTCCTCGATTGGCACCTTGCGTGGTATATGGATAACCTGGTACCGCTGCTTGTGAATGGGGCGAAGATGACCGATCCGGCGGTGTTAGCACTCCTGCCGGTAAGGCCGGCGCCGGTTAAACGCGGTCGGGGCAAGAAGGGAAGGGGGAACGGCGATGAGTATTTCCTCCCGGTCTACCAGATGACTGATACCGACTGGCGGTTGACGACAGAGGAGAAGAAGCGGATCCTCGTAAACAATATCTACGGTGTGGATATCGACCCACAGGCGGTAGAAGTGACGAAACTCTCGCTGCTCCTGAAGGTACTCGAGGGCGAGAAATCTGAGCGGATCAGCAAGCAACTAACGATCACTCAAGAACGGGTGCTGCCATCACTCCACAACAATATCAAGTGTGGGAACTCACTCATCGGTCCGGATATCTACAACAACGTGCAGGTGACCCTCGAC
>JAAZIF010000107.1 GCA_012510335.1 Methanomicrobiales archaeon
ACCATAAGACCCCTCAGGGTGCGACTGCCGGCGCGGGATGAACATTTACCCGGCAAAACCGCATGGTTCTGTAGATTCCAGTGGTTATCATCTCTTGATGGCGAGCGCATTATCGCAAGCCCTGTTGTTCTTCCGTGAGCCTTTTGTACTCCGGCTGCCAGCACAATCCTCCTCTCCTGCCGAAAATCTCCGATCGATCTGCAGGGGTGGTGACATACTGCCCGGCAGGGGTTGAGATCTTAGACAGAAAGAGTGGATTTCACAAATTCTGCACCCACAGGTCAGAGATATGACCGGATAATTTGGCATAACCATTATATGTTCTCATACCCTGTCCGGACCCGCATGACAAAAGTTACCCCTGTCATAGCATCCCTCCTCATCATCGCACTCATCGCGGGCGTGGGCGCACAACAGGCGGGATTGAACGATGCCAGCGGCACCAACGAGAGTTCAGACCAGACGACGGAAAGCCCGCAGAGCATGGCCGGCAGCGTAACGGACCTCACAAACGCCGGTGACCCGCTTGCTGCGACGTTTGAGAACAACAAGTCCCGAACGAACCTGGAACCCATCCCGAGTTTTACGGCCGATATCGGTCTTGAACTCATCGGCGGGAACTTCACCGCGCCCATGATGGTCACATCGCCTGAAGACGGGACGGGGCGGCTCTTTGTCGTGGACCAGATCGGGGTCGTGAGGATCATCGATGCGAACGGAACCGCGCTCCCCGATCCGTTCCTGGATCTCCGGGGCAAACTCGTGGATCTCGACCCGACCTATGATGAGCGCGGCCTGCTATCGATAGCGTTCCATCCCAATTACCGGAACAATGGCAAGGTCTATGTCTTCTACAGTGTTCCCTTAAGATCGGAAGCTCCCGGGGGCTGGAGCTGCACGAACCACATATCCGAGTTCTCGGTCGATCCTGAGAACCCTGATGCGGTGAACATATCGTCCGAGAAGGTTCTGATGTACATCGACAAACCCTACGAGAACCACAACGGTGGCGTGCTCGCCTTCGGTCCCGCCGACGGATACCTCTACATATCTGTCGGTGACGGCGGAAAGGCTAACGACGTCGGGAACGGGCATACCCCCGGTATCGGGAACGCCCAGGATCTCACGAAGATCTACGGCAAGATCCTCCGGATAGATGTGGACAGCACCACCGCCGGGGTCGTGACGGTCCAGCAGAACCAGACAGGGAATACGAGCGCCAACCGGACGGAAAACCCGCCCGAGCCGACATGGACGACGTTTTCCGGCAGCCTCTACGGTATACCGCCCGACAACCCGTTCGCAGAGACCCAGCCTGAGATCCTCGATTCCTACGCTTACAAGACGGTTCTGCCCGAGATCTATGCCTACGGGTTCCGGAACCCCGCCTACATGGCCTTTGACTCCGGCGGCAACAATGCGCTCTTTGTCGGCGAAGCAGGCCAGAACCTCTTTGAGTCAGTGGATATCGTCTTGAACGGCGGGAACTACGGCTGGAACATCCGTGAGGGGACGCACTGCTTCGACCCGAATGCACCCACGGCCCCGGGGGAGTCCTGCAACACGACCGGGTACCAGGGTGAACCCCTGATCGGTCCCATCTTCGAGGGCGGCCATGACCTCGGCATCGTGATCGTCGGTGGCGACGTCTACCGCGGAACCACCGTCGTGGGGCTCCAGGGCAGGTACATGTTCGGCTACTGGAGCGACAGCCGGACTGTCGGAGATGGCACCATACTCGCCGCGACGCCCCCGGCGGGATGGATCGGGGGAGCGCTGCCGGAGGATAACGCCATGTGGCAGGCCCAGA
>JAAZIF010000108.1 GCA_012510335.1 Methanomicrobiales archaeon
ATTACTCAGACCTATTGGATAAATAACGGTTATTCTCATGGTTCAATGGATAAATTTAAGATCAGAACAAACGAAGATCAAAAGATCAGATTGATCAGAGATATCCTCGAAGGTGAGATCATGGCAAGTAAGGTAATGACCAACAACGCCATAGCAAACAACGTTATGGCAGGAATGATGAGTGACGCAGAGATCGTGGCAGAGTTCAGAGAACGCGGGAGCTGGGGGCTGTATACGAGCGTGGACCTGAAGGGCTGCGATCCGGAATCGATCAGGAACCCGGAGAAGATCCGTCGGTTCATCATAGAGCTCTGCGACCTGATCGACATGAAGAGGTTTGGCGAACCACAGATCATCCACTTCGGCCCGAACGAGAGGGTCGCAGGGTTCTCCATGACCCAGCTCATCGAGACATCGCTCGTCTCCGGCCACTTTGCAAACGAGACCAATGCCGCCTACCTCGATATATTCAGCTGCAAGGAGTATGAACCCGTAAAGGCAGCTGAGTTCTGCAGGGACTTTTTTGGGGCACAGTCGGTGACCTGCCAGGTACTGTTCAGGGACTGAATATACACTCACCACCGCTGCCGCACAACGATGGAGAGCCACGGCCATCCCCCGTCGGCATGAGCAGGGGGGTGCCGGGGTTTGCGGCGGCGGTAAATCCCCCATCCCGGTCGTGGATGGGCTGATTGCGTATCAATCCGCAGCAGACGCGCCGTGTAAACGGCCGGCTGAAAAAAAGAGAGTGTTTCAGGGGGACTCGTAGGGATTCCGGAGACCCTTCGGGGTTCCATCAGCCCTGAGTCCGGCAGTCTTGCGGGCTTCCACGTTCTTCTGGTTATTCGTAATCTTCTCGGTGGCGAGTTTCTTCACCATGTCGAGGCCCGGTTTGACCTGATCCATCGGCTTCGTCTCAAAGAGGCCGGCGGCGATCGCGCCGTCCCAGACGGTGTTGCCCTTCGCGCTCCGCACAAAGACCGTGCTCCAGCCGTCTGGGCTTCCCACGGAGCCGCTCGATATATCGGCCAGGTTCGCGACATAGTCCAGGCAGATGTTGCATCCGGGCTGCACGTACTTGTGGAGCAGCTTCAGTGGCATCTGTGAGACCGCACCGCGTTCGGTGTAGACCGTGAACTTGCCCTTGCCGACATCCATCTTCGTGACGGACTCCATCTTCTGGTTGCAGTGATCCTCGACGATAGCCTCAAGCGCCTGGTAGGAGAGGTTCTCCATGCAGAAGATGCCGAGCGCAAGAGCGATCTTGTCATCGACATCACGCATCCCGATCGGGTAGAGCTGCACCTTCCGGATTGCCTGGATCTGGCAGGGTGTACCGACGATACCGACCCTGTCAAGACCATAACTCCGGGTTGCCTCCTTGATCAGGGAGAGGTTCGGGCTGATGGTGTAGCGCGTTCCGGCGGCGGCCAGGAGCTCGGCCTTCGTGGTCACGACCATCGGCTCCGGCTTCCAGGGCTCATCACCCGGGCCGGCGACGATGGCGCCATCGATTATGCCCTCTTCGAGTGCATAGGCAAAGAGTGTCGTGATGATGCCGCCGTCCTGGGCCTTCTTCAGGATATCCTTATCCGCCGAGCGTGCCGATATAACGGACTTGTAGTTACCAAGTACATCCATCTCTCTCACCTCACTCCATGGCTCCCTTGATGGCATTCATGATGGCCTCGTAGTTGTTCATGACGTCGAAGTTGAACCAGCTCCTGGGGCACTGCGCGTAGCAGGCACCGCACTTGATGCAGAGGTCGCGGTTAATGTTCGGCCTGCCGTACTCCATCGTGATGGCACGGACCGGGCAGGTTCCGGCACAGGTTCCGCA
>JAAZIF010000109.1 GCA_012510335.1 Methanomicrobiales archaeon
CAGCCTATTTTCCTGATTCCCAATTGAAAAATAAGCCCGAATTGACGAGATCGAAGATCCCGGATCTATCGGTCGCCAGGGAATCACGCACGTGGTAATCGCACTCCACACCTGGCCCCGGGCCGACATTGTACGACCTGACACGTCATAACTCAACTGCCCGCAAACTACGCTGTGCTGTGGAGAGTCCCCACTTTGCGAGACCCCGCCACGCCCTCGTCAACACTTTCAGGGGTTTAGCAGATCTCAACACCATCCCCCCGAAATGCATACTTCGGGTTATACATATACCCCGTGATCACCGTTCTTATAACCTCCCACACGGGGTCCGACATTATGATACCCTGCTTCTGAATCACATCTAACCGGATGAATATCCGCACTGAAGAGTTAATGTGATTGCATTGGCCGGGTTCCTTAAGGAGTTTGCAATCTCTTTACAGGACATGAAGAGGCGCCCGGCATCTTCTGCGCCAGGGTCGAAGAACCAGATCTCCGCGGCACGGCGCATAAAAAAAAGAGAACCGGCATCGCCAGATCCTATTTCCAAAACACCCTCTGCTCCAGCCAAACGTTAATCGAAAGGTTTTAATTTAAACATGATGCATTCTAGGTTATTTGATAAGTTATCGAGGTAGTGGAAACGATGAGCAAATACCAATCTGCAGAAAAACTCCTGAAAAATGCTATTCTCCTCGTAATTGCCCTCGCGATCATACCCTCAGCGGGACTGGCATTTCAGGTTGCCGTCGATGGGGAGTTGCCCGGGGTGGTGACAGAAGGAGCAACTACCGACTTTAACCTGACAATCAGCAATATTCACCCGACCGCATCAAGGATCATCGTCGACACCGATCTCCACAAATCCGACGATATCCCTCTCTTCCTGGCAGACGAGCTTGATAGCACCTCGAATGAAACCCCGTTCAGCATCCCTGTCCCCGATGATGCTGCAGTTGTCATCAAGGTTCACGGGCAGGTGCCCAGGATCACCAAGATTATTCAGCCAGGTCCGGTCACGCTGACAATCCACGAGAAGAAACGAACCGGCTACGCTTACTACCGGGTGACATTCACGGACAATAAGGGAAACCCTGTGCCCGGGAGCGATACACGGGTCTTCTCGATCAGCATCCCTGCAATCGACAGTTTCAGGGAAAAGATCAACAGCATCTCGGACCCCTTCATGAGTTCCTATCTCCAGGATCTCTTTGACAAAGGGCTCGTGAGTGAAGCAAATGCCCTTGCAGACTACGAAGTGGCACGGGATGGACAGATCCCGGTCATCTGGCTGATAGGCGCCGTATGTATAGCGGCTGTGGCCGCTTTTGTCGTCGGCGTCCGTATAGGGGCGCGCGATGATACAGGTGATGAAGAATGACGCCGCATGACCTATCGAGAGCAGTCCTCAAACTCCCCGTGAACCTGACCCTGTGTGGTCTTGGCGGGTGCGGCAAGAGGATGGTCGGTGAGATCTGCAGCCACGAATGGTTTTTAAATTACTACTCTCAGGAAAACCGGAACCTCCAGATCTACACCATGGACACCGATGCCACCGAGAAAGACCAGGACGACCGCAGGCGCCAGACTGTCCTCGATAAGGCCAAGAGTCTGGGTGGGCAGGGCCGTGTAAAGTATTCCTCCTTCTTCCTCCCCGGTATCGCAAACGTCGACCGGGTTCCAAACCTGGCAAGCGAAGAGATCGTAAAGAAAATTAAAGAGATAAATACCGAACCGAAGGCCTCCGTCTGGTGGCTGAATGATCCCGATGCCGGCCTGAAGTTCGATGATCTCCACAAGATCGATCCCGGTATCCATGATGACTTCAGCGGCGGCGTTCACAGGCGCCGGGCTATCTCTAAGGCGATCTTTTACAAGGTTATCAGTGAGGAGCAGAGCAGGATCTTTTCACAGTTCCACGACGCGGGGACAACAAACGCCATCATCGTCGGTCTTGGCGGCGGAACCGGATCCGGGATGTTCATCGACCTGGCCCGCTATATCAGGGAACATCAGGGGGAAACAGCCCAGATATGGCTCTTTGTGGTTCTCCCGACCACAAACGAGAGCGATGCCGAACAGGTAAACGCCGCCATCGCCCTGACGGAACTTGAGTACATCAACCAAGGCAAGCGTCTCTTCAACAATATCGTCCTCACGTCCCTTAGCCCCACGGGTTATAAGAAGGGCGAGGAGGCACGCCGGGAGGTGCGCGACTTCGACGCGGCCTTCCCGTATATATTCGCGAACTTCTTCCAGATTGAGAGAGGGGATCTCATTGATATAAGCGATGTCAGAAAGCCCTACTCCTCATTCATTCTTGCGGATGCTCACATCATCTCCTATCCAGTCGAGGAACTGAGGAGCCTCAAAAGTGGGTATGAAAAAGTCATCAACGGGCTGAATGGAGTTACGGAAGCGCGAAAAAGCCTCAACCAGGTCGTTAGCAGCCTCCGTGAGGATCTCACTAGGAGTAAACACTGCGACGAACTCGCCAGTATCATGGATCCGGCGAGGGGAGGGAAACCTACGCGGGAAGACTTTGACTATATCAAAAAGGAGTACGGGAACATTGAGAAGGTCTGGAGCCATGACATCGGCCGGCTTCTTGGTTATCAGACCAACGAGGGTGTCGAATATTACATACACGAAAATATCCCCGAAGAATCCAGAATAGATAAGATCAAGAACTATGACGGCCTGCTCGATCTCATAAGGAGCTTAATAAACTTCGACCAGCATGTTAAAGAGGGTGACCTGAAGGATGATACCGATAAGAGGCTCCTCAGGCTCATCCCCGAATCGCTCCGGGCACTCGAGACAACAGCCATGGAGATTAAGGAACTGGCGGGGGTACAGGAAGAGGCAGTCCGTGCTGCCCTTATAGAATGTCTCAAGGGGAGAGAGGGAGGCTCCCAGCGCGTGCATGACTTAAAGTCCCGGGCATCAGCTATTCAGAGAGAGATAAACGATCTCGAAGCAGAGTTTGGCAACAAAAAGAAATCCGTTGAGAAACTCGAGGAAAGGAAAAAAGATATCGAGGATATAGTTAAATCAGATCTCGCTGCAGCCGATCCACGCCTCAGAGAGTATATCGACCTCAGGGGTGAGTTCACCGCGGTTAAGGATTGTGAGGCGGACCTGAAGGAAGAACTTGAGAGATTATTCGCAGAGTTCAGGAAACGGGAGAAGCATGGGACAGAGAGAGCCTGGCTCAATAAGGTGGGCGTGACCAGGATACAGGGTAGTATCGCCAATCTCACGACCGATATAAGATCCCTGTCTCTTGACAAACTCTCTACCCTTATCGAAGAGATCGGGCTGTACTATTACTATGATATGCGCATCCGCCAGATCGACGACTCAGGATTCGGCGCGAAATTCATCGGTGCGCTCAGCGGCAAGCCGCAAAAGGATAGAAAGAAGTTTTTAGAGAATAAAGATAAGAAAGAGACGCTTGCCAAAGAGCATGCGAAGCAGTGGAATATATCCCTCTCTCCCTCATCCTTTGAGCCTTCTGTCTCTGCAAAATTCCTGAGCGGCAGCCTGGAATACCGCCTGAAGGAACTGGAAGAGAGTATTATAAGGGAATTCTATGGCGATACTGCCGGAGATGACATCAGCCCGGGTGAGATCTCCGCTGTATTTGAGAGCGACGATAACAAGATCCGTGCAGTGCTCAGAGAGTCTCTCATCAGCCATAAACTTGAAGAGATGAAGTATGAAGCACAGCTTGCCGATCTCAATGCTGAAATCGCTAATCTTGAGCGCCAGTGCGATAAGTGCAACGCGATACTTGAACTGATCGGGAAGGTCATCGATAGCGTTGTGGGTTCGTCCCGGCATCGCCAGGAGATCAACCAGCATTATAGCAATTATATCGATAACATTACCCGGATCAAAGATCCGAAAGGATTTGCCTGGAAAACAGAGAGGAGACTTTACAGTACAACATTCGGTGATATCAACCCGGAGATCCTCTCACTTATACGCGACGACTCCACGCTTGCAGACCTGGATAACGACGATGCCGGTCAGAGAGAGCTCGATAAACTCGTGGGCGAGATCGAGGCCACGTATAGTTCGCTCATCGACAACCATAAACTTGGCGTCAATAACCTGATGATCCCGATCACGAATACCGAGAGCTGGTGTTTTGGGAAGGGCAGCCTCATTATCTCATCGCCGTCACAGGAAGTATCACAAAAAATAATGAACGAATCCGGTAGAGGGAACAAACCCAGTGAATATATCAACGACAATATCAACAGGAAGCTTTCGCTCATCAACAAATCTAAAGATTCTTGTGTTGCTGTGTTCAACTACGCCCGACCATGGGAGATCGCTCTCACCTTCTTTGCGGCTACCGGATTCCTCGATAACATATCCCCTCTGATCGCCGGGGGCGGTTACTGGGATGTCTACAAGAAGAAGAAGGATAACGTTCTCCATCACGTGCTACTGATGAACGAGGGGAAATACATAACCCGGAAGGAACTCCTTGACTTAAAAGATGCAGGAAAACTGGCGAACTCTGAGAAAAACGGTAAAAATATCTCAGAAGCTGTTTTAGGCCTCTACGAAGTTAAGGATATAACGGAGGTAATTTCTCCATGAAACTTCGCCGGAAGGAGGCACTTGTGCGATTCGGGGTGATCATTGCCTCGGGTTTTATCATTTCAATCATTTTCTCCATTTTAGCCGTTCCCCTGCTCGGACTCTGGGCGCCCGATATTATGTCCGTAGCAGCATCATTTTTTCTAGGTCTCTTTACAGTATCAGGGATGGGTCTCCTCGCCGAAGAACGATCGAGGGGTGGCGGAGGACTGTTGATCGTGTTTGCCCTCCCGATCCTCATGGCGCTTGTGGATAACGCTGTAAACTTTAACGCTGTCTGGTTTGGTATCGGGTGTGCTGCAGGCGTTATAGGCGCCGTCTACTGGATAGCACAGAATAAGTTCGATAGTCTTGCGTCGACAGCGCGCCTGGGTTATAAACTGTTTGGCGCCACCATTCTCATCCAGATCACTGCTGCCACCATTCTTCTGCTCAATACAGAGACCTATTCGACCGAACCCATTATATACCTGGTCGCTGCAGTCATCCTCTTCGCTATTATGACTTACCTGGTCGGGCGCTTCGTCCATGGTATCAGGGCATCGAATGTATTCATATTCGGGCCGTCCAACTCCGGTAAAACCCTTCTCATGCTTGCCCTTTACAACGAGTTCGTCAAAAATCTTGGAGGCACGGCGAATGAAGTGATCATCGCGGCGGACGAAAAAAGCATGCAGATAGGGGATCTCCTTGCTGAACTGGATAGAGGAACTCTTCCCCGGAGCACACGACAGGGTGAACTCGGAATATATGTCTTTTCAGGGAAGAAGATGGGAATAATCCCGGTTTCTCTTACTATTATCGATTATGCCGGTGAGCATACAGCCAATATCAACGAGAGGGAATATAAGGGCGCTATATCTGCAATATCTAAAGAGATCAATGTGCCGGAGGAGGTTCTGAATGAGGAGATCGGCAATCCCACTTATATAAAGGGTCTCCATGACAAGTACAGATCTGAAGTCGGGAGAGTCCTCGATCAGGTAGTCCTGGCCTATATCTACAAAAATCTTCTAACCTCAGGTAAGGTTCTCTTCCTGGTAGACGGGGATCATATGGTCCGGTTCCATAATGGCGGGAGAAGCGAGTTAATCGATAATTGTGGGCACTACTCGAGGATCATGAAGCTCTGTGGCGACGACAAAAAGTATGGTCTGGTCGTCACAAAGACTGACACATTTTACACTTTGAATGATTATGGCAGAGAATTAGATGCGGAACAGATTGAACAGGATATCTACAAGGAATGGTTCTCGGAGATCGTTACATTCCAGGAGATCAACAATCGGGCACTGGATATGCCTATCTACTTTTACGCAACCAGCGCCTTCCGCACCAGGCAACCGATCACTGTGAACTCGGGCGGGACAGGGACGGTGACCCCCCGGCACATCCATCCATGGAGGATCGATGAAATTGTCAGGTTCGGATTCTGAACTGAGATTTGCGGTCTTTAACTCTACGGGGAACCTGCTCCAGGGGGACCGGAGATTTGAGAGTGTAGAGTGTTCTGAGATCGCAAAAAAATGTGACAGGACAGAGTGTTCGCTCTACTGCATGGCGGATAGCACCGGGACACTGATCCTCGGCCGCAGATTTCTTGTCAGGGTCACGGGGGGGCGAGAAGAGCGGGTCTCAGTGGTTGCTGAATATACCGGCGACGATATCGCCGGGGTATTCGAGATTTTCTATGATGGGGCACGGAATGCCGTTGAAAACCTTGAGGACCGGAGCTACCAGGTGATCGGTATCTGGGAGGAGGGCGATCTCTCAGACCATGAAGATCCCCGATCCCCGTCCCGCAAGACGGATCCACGCTTCCCACGGAAACCGGCATCCAGTGCCATGATGTCGCTGTATGCCGGGAAAATCATTGCAAACGAGGAGGTGACGGTTCAACTGCCGGCAATCGAAGGCCTCGCCCTGATACATGATATCTTCCCTGCCCTGATGACACATCGCAGCCTGAAGATCCCATTCTCCTGCGCTCTTGCAAAATACCCACCCGAGACCGATCTCTGGATAACTCCCGATGAGGCAGAGCAGGGGAAGGGCGGACCTGACGATGGTTCTTATGGCGTCGAGTATTTCAAGGCCCTGTACCGCTACATCGAGAGGGGGGCCGTCATCAGGGCAACTGATCGGGATTCTTTTGCGCGGGAGGCAAAATCCGGGTTCCTTAAGGATGAGACCGTCTCAAACATCATCGGTTATTTCTCAGGTAGATGTGACCCACTCCTCAGGTTATATCTGCACGACCCTGCTGCGCTTAAGAAACTGCTCCAGGATATTCACCCCGGTCGTCTTTCGACCCTCTCCGAAGAGGTATCGCTTGGCACGCTCCAGGCTCTGGCATCAGGTGGACAGCGCGGTTCGTCCATGCTCAACCCGACTCATCCGGGCGATCCTGTCGGGATCTCATCCGCCGGCACAAACTCGCGGATCTACTCCATGTCTGAACTGCTTAATCTGGAAGATCCAGTCGTGACATATGCCCCGGCGCTCATCAAGAGACTTTCTGAGAGCAACAGACATAAGGCCCGGGAGATCCTCATCGAGAACGGGTACTTTGTTAAACCTGTGGTAGAGGAACTGGTTTCTGATGCGCTCAAATACGGGAGCAGCAACGGTATCGAACTCCTCTCCCGGATGACCCTTGCCAGCGGCAGTGAACAGGAATCTTTTGCTGCCATCACCAGGAAAGCGGTTTCCAGATTAGATTTTGAGCTGGTTGTGGAGAGGATTAAGGCATTCCTCCAGTGGGATGGGAAGCGGAGCGAAGCGATGAATACGGTGTTTCGTGAGCTCCGCAATAAGGCTGAGAGGGACGGCGACCTCTACCGGGCTCTCACCCGTGCTGAGCGGAGGGGGATCCTGGACTGGACCGGTAAGGAGGTCTGGAAAAAATCACAGGTTAGTCGCTACCGCAAGATCCTCACTCCCCGGGTTATTCTGGTGCTGGTTGTGGTTGTGATCGCTGTCGCTGCTATTCTCGTCTTCCTTGTTCTATATATGGAGATAGATGTCGCTGGATATCTCAGCCAGTTCATCCCGTCCTGGACGGCCGGCGCAGTGGAGGGGGCATCAGACCTCGCTTCCCTGCCCCCCGAGACAGGAGGAGTATAATCGATGGACCGAACGACAGAAGCTCTAATCGTAGTAGCCTACTGTGTAGCCCTTATCGCCGTGACCTGCGTCATGCCACTGATAGATCAGATACAGATCCCTGCTTTTACCACTCCGACCACTTCCAGAGCGACCTCGAATAGTCCCTCTGGATCGCCGGGGATCCACACGCCAGAGCCGACCACGGTCGTTCCTGCTGTCGCCTCATATTCGTATATAACATCTGGTTATGAGAGCAAAGAGTTTCATATTCCAGTAGATCTCAGCGATCCGCCCCTCATAGTCAGCTACCAATTTACTCCAAGAAACGTTACCAGAACCAAGATGGTAACCAGTGAGTACGGAAGCAAAGAGACGAAGTTGATCACGTACGAAGCGCCATCGGAGGACTCCTGGCTCCTGGTGAGTATACTTGATGAGAATGGCAAAACTGTCGATGAAGGAGGATTTGGCCAGATCCCCGGCGAGAAAAAAGGGTTCGGGAATCATGAAGGGAAAGTCTCCACCTACCGCCATGGGAAGTACGTCGTCGAGGTAAAGTTTAACGACATGAAGGGGAAGTTCTCATTCTGAGCGGGGATGGCAGGCGCCGGCTGGCCACCTGTCGCGAAAACCCCGGATTTCTTCTCTCCTGCCGGCAGACGGACACTGCACCCCACTGATCAAGATCTCTTCGATAGGGCCTATGCCTACATCAAGCAGTACTACTGACCCCGGCGGAACACCTCAGGGCATGCGCGGTAAGCTATCCGCCCCGGTGCTTACTCCAGTCGGGCACGTGCCTCCCACATCCGATGGCATGACCCTTTCGTACATGCGGGGGTGTTCCTCGGAGGCCACACGAACCCGAGACAACAGGCGTTTTTGCAGGGCGAGCCATCCTGCCGGCTCTCCCGCCACCCCGCCTGCGATACCCTATTCAGCCACAACAACAGAGAACTCCCCATGCGCATCAAGTTCTGCGGAACAACCAGCCTTGCGGATATGCAGTGCGGCATCGATGCCGGCTGCGATGCCCTGGGTTTCATCATGGGCGTGACGCACCAGAGCAGCGACTTCGTAACCCCGGAAGATGCCGCAAGACTGATACGAAACCTCCCGCCGTTCATCGAACCGGTCGCGGTTACCCACCTGCGGGATACAGAAGACCTCATCCGACTCGTTCAGGACTCACACTGCACAACGCTACAGATCCAGGATACCATCGAGCCGGCCGAGATCGATCACATCCGCGACGCCCTCCCGCACGCAAAGATCATAAAAGCCATCCATGTTACGGATGAATCGGCCATCGAGGCTGGAAAACTCTATGAGCCCCATGCCGATGCGCTCCTCCTTGACTCCAGAACCCCGGAGAAGATCGGGGGAACAGGGATCCCTCACGACTGGAGGATCAGCGCAAAAATTGTGGCGAACTCAGTAATTCCCGTAATACTCGCAGGAGGACTCACGCCGGAGAATGTCTGCGAGGCGATACAGCAGGTCCGCCCCTATGGAGTCGACGTACATACCGGCGCCAAGAAAGGCGGCATCCGGGATCCAGAAAAAACCCTGGCCTTTGCCCGCGAAGCAAGAAGAGCATTAGAAGACCCCCGGGATGGAGAATAGAGGATCCCATCGCATCCGGAGGCCTGCTGCACATGCCCCAGGCATGGGGAGTCTCAACAGCAAACGCACGTGTACCGGGATTATCCCGGCACGAATACCGGCATCTGCCGTAAAGGGAGCATTCATATATTTATGAATATATGAGTAACTATTGTGGGCGTGAAGCCTGCAGGAGATAAACAATGCCAGGATTTGACGGTACAGGACCGGGAGGGCGGGGCCCGATGACCGGCGGCGGATTCGGCTACTGCTCTCCCGCTGTCCGGGGGCGGTGGCCGCCCATGTGGGGCCGTCGCATCCCGTACCCGGGACCGGTCTATGGTCTCGGCCGGGGCGGGATGCCCCGGGGTGGTGGCTGGGGTCGCGGCTTCGGCAGAGGCCGGGGGCGCGGATGGCGGTGCTGGTAAAACGCAGGGTCAGTGTGAGAGCCACATCTACAGATATCACCAACCTCTTCCTTGTGGGATCGGCACCAGACCCCCTTTTCACCCCCACTGGATCCCGCGCTCCGCTACCCGGATAGCACAATACCGTCAGCAACCGATTTTCATCAGATAGAACAGGTATCCTGGAGATTCGTCTAAAAGTTGTTTGTGCCCGGCCAGCACCACTCAAGGAAGAGTCGCGCTGGAAGAGCGCTCATCGAAAATAACATCGGGTGCAGAGCACCCCGATAAGTCATCACACTCTGGCAGGTTCCGCGGAGAGCGGTCGGGGGTTATTTACCACCGGCGCCTGCGTCCGCCACCGCGCCCGCCGCCGAATCCTCTGCCACATCCCCATGGGATCCCGCCGCGCCCGAGGCCGTAGACCTGCGGCTGCTGAACCGGGGTCTCCGGGGAGATTTCGCCTGCGTCTCCGGCAGGGCTGCCCTCTACCGGCGGCTGGACACACCGACCCATGCGCCGGCCGGTCATCGGCCCCATACCGCGGGGCCCGGTACCATCAAATCCTGGCATTTTTCTTACCTCCGTTTGTGTACATTACTCATATGCGCATAAATATATAAATATTTCGTATGCGGCAGATCTCGTGCTAAGGTCACCGCAACGGTTTAGGGGGCTTCGCCGTCACCAAAGACACTGCCCGAATGAATCCACTGCGATGGTCAGGTACCGATCAGAACACGCCTCGCGAAAAAAAATCACCGGGCAGGCACTGCTGCCATGCCCTTCTCCACCCGGCGGGCCATCTCCTGTTTGACCCTCACAATATTCTCTGCCCGGTCGCGCATTGCAAGATCCCGGCCCACTTTGCCGACAATCTCCTCACTCGGAGCCCCCTTCGCGTTCACGACGCGCTGGTAACCGAAGCTCGCCCAGTCGTCAGGGAGGTCGTCGATCCGCGTATACACCATGTTGTGAGGTGCAAGGTCGAGTTGCTCATCGATGACCCGGTTGACATAATCTTTGTTCGATTCAAAGACGATCAGGGGCTCGATGACCTCGGCCTTCATGATGTCGCGGATATCCCGCCCCTCATGCTTCTTGATGAGTCGCGCGCATTCATTGAAGTGCGCGATCTCCATCTTCATGAACCTCTCCCAGATCGCCCGGAACCCCGGGTCGCTCTCATGCTGCGCGTAGGAGTAGTACAGGTACGCCTCGTTGAGCTGGATCAAAGCCATCTTCTCAAGCATAGTCTCCCGCGGATCGCCGAGATTCTCATACTGGGAGACATGCTGCTCCTCGATCTCGGTGATCTCGGCGTACAGCTGCCGGGCGATCGGGTCGGGGTACATGAACCCATGCGCTCGATAATAGAGCATCGTCTGCTGCTCCCCGGCGACGATCGTGACATAGTTCATCTTCGTCTTGATCTCGGCCGTATCCTTGTCGTAGTGCCGGCGCATCGAGTCGTCCGGGTGGCGGTGCTCGATGTTCGTCGGCCGGCCGGGTTTCACCTCGGTCTGGCCCCTGACGATCATCTCTGGATCGCCGCCCTCAATGTAGTCGTAGAGGCAACTGTAGCGGTAGAGGTGGTCGAAGTCCTCCAGCAGCGCAAAGTCCAGTGTCTGCTTCACATAGGGATCCGGCTCGTTCTGCGCCAGATTCGCCGTAAGATCGACTGCCACCTGCTCGTAGCCGAGTGTGGTCTCGATGACCGATTGATCCGCCGGGTTGAGCATGTTGACCGCCACCTGCTGCTGGGAATCGATCCGCCGCATCAACGCCATCGCCCGCTTCACCTCGGGATCCGGGTGCATCCGCGCGATAGCATGTGACATAAGATCAGCGTTGTTCTCGATACCGTTCATGAGGATAACCCGGGTCCGGGTGTAGGGATCCACCGCCTTTTTGTCATACGGATCCGGAACCATATCCTTCCAGTTCACCGGCTGTTCTTCGAGCGGTATCTCCTCCATCTCGAAGGGTTTGAATTGAGCCATTCGTCTCTCCTCCAGAACCCACCAGATCCTCTGGTGCGGATCTCCCCGGCTGGCTGCGGCACGGCAGCGGCCGTCCCCATACCCCGGGGTTCCCCCCACCATATCGATCAAACTACAAAAACCTGGCGGCCGAGACGAAGGGTTAAGTATACCGGGTTACGAGAGATCCCTGGATAGTGACCAGCCAGGAGGAGGAACCATTGACAGAAGAGAACCACGGCCCTGCACGAAGGCGCCCTGATAAGACGCCAGACGATCGGATGGATACCAATAGACTGTCGCCGATCCCCCGCGGGGAGAGCCGTGACTTCCCCGGTATCTCCGGGGACTTCCGGATCGATATCCTCGACCATGAAGATGAGGTGATCGTGGTTGCAGAACTGCCTGGTGCAGAGGAAGATGCGATCAAGATCAGGCTGCTGGATCCGCAGACCCTGCGGATAACAGCAAGGCGAACCGAATCGGTCGGGGAAGGGTATTACATCCGCGAACGCGGTGGCAGCACCCTGAGCAGGTTGATACGCCTGCCCGCGAGCGTGACGAGGGAAGGTGCGAAGACAAGTTTCAGGAACGGCGTCATTGAGATGCGTCTGACAAAGATGCTGATCGATGACCGCGGGTCCGGGGGAAGGGAGATCCCTATAGAGTGATCGGGGCTACCGCGGGCCCCTGGCTCTTCGCCGCCGACCGCCAAAACCGATGCCTCCACCGTAGGTACTGGTCACGTAGCCTGTCGGCACGATCCCGCGCCTGATGTCCCGCACGGTATCGGCGGCGAGATTCAGGAACTGCTTTACGGCATCCCGGACTGCCATATCCTGGAGGCGGTAGATACCGATGCCGGCTGACGAGAAGATCAGGGTCTCTTCCGGTCCAAATTCCCCTGCAATGACGGCATCCACATCCCGGCCAACAAGGTCGCGTGCGAACCGATCAGCGGCCCCCCCGGCAGCACACAGATCCTCTGGATTTACGATAATCTCCACGGCGAGGATCTCCTGATCCTCCGCATCGATCAGCGTGAACGAGGGCGACACCCCGAAGACCGGAGATACGGTATCGTCAAACCCCCCGGATCCCACGCCGGCAACCGCTATCCTCATCTCCCTATCACCAGGCACACCATCAACACGTCAAGTATATAACAGTGCATGGAGGTCGAGGGCACCAACCAGTACCAGGCCACACCTGCGGGCGGTAGTAGACGATGCTCCCATGTGCGGTGATCCTGCACCCCCTCCGTGGGAGCTCCATACAAGGCCGGGCGCACTGAGGAAAGGAATGTAAGACATCGGGATCCCGGCCGCGCCGCCACGGCAGGCCGAGTTGAACATCTGGAGTCTGATACCGGCAGGCGCGGTTCCGGCCTCCGCTGCCGCGCAGAGCAGGCTCTTTTAGAGCAGCGGCTCGCAGAAAGAGGAGTATACACGTTAATAGGACTATCTGCCCACAACCTCTGATCTGACGCGAGATTTGCCGCTATTCCCATGAGGGGTTGGATCTCCAGGAAGAACCTTCTCCAGAGCCGCCTTAAGTTCGGCAAGCGAGATGGGCTTCTCCAGGACACCGACAATATCCCCCGCATAACGGGAATATTCCTCCGGCCAGACATGTTTTGCAGTAAAGAGCAGGACCGGGATATCCTTGAGTCCCTCTTTCCGCCTCAACTCTTCGAGAAACTGCCACCCGTCTATGGGAGACATCATCACGTCGAGGATGATGAGGGCGGGCTTCTCTTTCTTGATCATCCGCAGGGCATCCCAGCCGTTATGAACCAGAACCGGTTCGTGGTTGATCTTTTTGAGCAGCAGTTCCATCACTTCCAGCGTCGGCAGATCATCATCGACGACCATGATCTTCTTTCCCATACCTCAGACCTCTTTTGGTATCCTGATTGTGAAAGTACTCCCCTCACTCACTACACTTACCACGGTTATTTCTCCTCCATGCAACTGGATGTATTTATTCGCAATAGCGAGTCCCAGACCCATTTGACCGCCCTTACGATTCAATTTACCAGCACCCCCGATGTAGAACGGCTCAAAGATCGATTCAATGGCATCAGATGGGATACCAGTGCCATTATCACACACCATGATATAATGGTTTTTATTTGATACTGTATAACGTATTTGTACTTCCTTTGGTGGCACATTATACTTAATAGCATTAGATACCAGATTCTCAACTACCTGGTGAAGCAGATCAGGATCTCCCCATATACGAGCACTATCGGATATTTCGTTGCTGATCCGGGCCTCCCGGTCATAGTCACCCCCGGTAATGACCGAATCAACGAGGTCATGGAGTGATACTTCGCGGATAGTGGGCTCAATACGGCCCATCAGGAGCAGGCTCAACCTGACCATCCTCTCCACCACGGCCTGCTCCTGACGGGCACAGAGAAGGCAGACCGTAAGACACTTCTTTGCCTCCTCTGTAAGCCCGTAATACCCGGGATCATCGATAACTATCTGGAGATAACCGATGAGCGGCTGGAGCGGCGTGCGCAGCTCGTGAGATATGGTAGTGACGAACTCCTTCCACTGGTCGATCTCCCACGCCATCTGCTTGCAGGCGAGTCGCTGCCGTCTTATCTCAGTGGTGTCACGTGCCGACCCCATTATGCCGATGAGATCGCCTCTGCCTCCGTACATCGGGGCGATCATGACGGAGAAGGTATGGCGATCGCCCGCAATCTCCAGATCGAGACCGTATTGAGCGGTCTTCTCCGTATCCATCACCTTCTGGATCTGTTCCATATGCTGCACGGCCAGATCATCGGGCAGGAGGGCGTCCGCACCTAGGCCGATAAGATCGCCGGGAGAGACGCCATACTCGGGTGCGCGCATCCAGGAGAAGTGGAGGATGCGGCCCGCAGTATCCTGCACGAAGAAGATGTCATTTGACTGATGTATAAGATGCATCAGGCGATCGTTTGACTGGAGAAGATCATCCCGCTCGCTCCTGAGGCTGCCGGTATCCACAACTGTGCATTCAAAGAGGTTCTCAGGGATCAGCGCCCGGCAGGAGAGGAGGACCGCATGTGAATCGCCGCTCCGCGCAAGGAAGGTCATCTCCATATTTCCGATGTAGCCCTCCTTCTTCATCTCCTCGATGAACCGGGCCTTTGTAACCCCATTCACCCAGAGCATCTCTGCCGGGAGGCCAGCCAGTTCATGGGGCGCATAGCCGAGGATCCCGGCAAACCGGCGACTCGCACAGATAAGCCGGAGCGTCTCTGGTTCACATAGGAATTTTGCATCGCTGGCGTTCTCGATGAGTCTCTTATACCTGGAGACGGCAAGGTTTGAGTGCTGTGAGAAGAGGGCCATAGCCCCGAAGAACCAGAAGAATGTCATCACATATAACCCTGGAACTGTGAGATCCACGGTGAAACCGAGTGCAATGTAGCGGAGATGGATGAGGACAAACCCGGCAACCAGGAGTGCGGTCATCTGGAGTGCGTGCCTGGGAAACCAGAGAACCGCAAAGAGGATAGGTACGTAGCAGAGCAGGGGAAAGAAGAGATAGATACCGGACTCCAGCCAGGCTGCCGTCAACATGAGCGATATTGCCGAAAATGACAATATCACGATCATTTTAACGACATCCGTCTCACTGAAGAGGTCTTCCCGGAAAAGAGCACCTGAATGCAGATCTGGAACCATGAACTATGATGAGAACTATCCAACAAATCATATATATAATGATCGAAATTTAAATGTGATAAAGAGACAAGAATTGATAAAATGTAAACGAATATATCCATTTTCCGGGGATCGATCCCGAATATCCCCTTTTCCCCGGGCCGGGCGGAGAGGAGAGCGCAGATCGCACCGGACAGCAGGAGGAGAGATATATGAAGATCATCGTGCAAACGTAGCATATGCGCCCGTTTGTCTTCATCAATATCGCCATGAGCGCTGATGGGAAGATCTCGACGAGGGAGCGGCAGCAGGTGAGGATCTCAGGGACTGAGGACTTCTCGCGGGTTGACCGAATCAAGGCGGAGAGCGATGCTATTATGGTTGGCATCGGCACTGTTCTCGCCGACGATCCCTCACTTACCGTTAAGTCCCCGGAGCTCCGGGCCAGGCGCCTAGCGGCTGGAGAGAGCGAACATCCCATCCGCATCGTGGTGGACAGCAGAGGAAGGACACCACTGGATGCGGATATACTCCACAAAGGGGACGGGGGGCGTATCGTCGCGGTCTCGCGCGTAGCACCCCTTGAGAAGGTGGAAGCACTCGCAGAACATGCCGACGTCATCGTCACAGGGAATGAGACCGTCGATCTTGAGGCGCTGCTTGCGGAACTCCATCGGCGGGGAGTCCGACGGTTGATGGTCGAGGGGGGCGGAACCCTGATCTGGACACTCCTTGAGCAGGGGTTCGTCGACGAACTCCAGACGTTCATTGGCAATATAATCA
>JAAZIF010000110.1 GCA_012510335.1 Methanomicrobiales archaeon
CCCGGAACCAAATAACAACACTCATCCGGGGTGAACCTGTAATCTCTCCCCAGGAGAGATTGATGGATGTGCCCTGCTGTTCTCTACCGCCGTCCCCCCGGAGAAGGCCTCACAGAGTTTATCTCTGCATTCCGGAAAGCCGCTGCCCTGGACCCCCTGGGGGCTGTTCTCATCGTCCCGACGTCGCGCCTCGCCGACGATATCGCTCACCGCCTCACATCTGAGGGCACGCCCATCGTCGGCGATGCGGTCACAACGCTTGCCGGGTTTGCGCGGAGGGTCTTTGAGGATGACGCAGGGGACGGGAGCGCCATCACCGGAGCGCAGTCCCGGATCATCATCGCTGATATCCTCGCCGCTCGAGCCCGCGACCTCCCTCTCCTCGTCAGGGGTGGTATGCCGGGCTCGGGGGTCGTCAACGAACTGGCGACGCTCTTTGAGATCCTCATAACGAGGAAGGTGGATTACCCTGCGGCGCTCGGCGACCTCCAGAGCGCAAAGAGCGCTGAGATAGGGCTCGTCTTTGACACATACCTCCGCTTCCTGGACGAGCACGCCCTCGTCGACGAGAACACCCTGCTTGCCCGGCAGCTCGCCGGCCGGAGCCGTATCGGCCCGGTCTTCATCTACGGGCTCTACGAGCCTGTGCCACTTGAGCGCGACCTCATACTCGCCATCAGGGAGCGCGCGCCAGAATTCCATTACGTGATACCCTGGACCGAGAATACCGCGGTCTTCACCGACGATGGGTCATGGATCCGCCCGGACGTGGTCGATGACGGGGGCAAACCCCCGGCGGCAGAGATCCAGGGGGCTATCCGAATCACCGCGCGTGGGGACCGGGTAGATGAAGTCAGGGCGGTTGCTCAGGAGATCCGGGATCTCGTCGCCGGCGGCGTCCCGCCCTGCGATATCGCGGTTGCCTTCCCCGACCTCCCGGAGGCAATGGTATACGTGGAGGAGGTCTTCCCCGACTTTGGTATACCCTATGCATCATCGCGGGGGACGGCGCTAATCCGATCCCCGCATGTCCGGGCGCTCCTCCTCATCATAGCAGCCCCGGCCCACGGCTACCGCCGCGAAGACATAGTCGCCCTCCTCAACTCCCCGTACATCAACGACGGGCGGTTCCCGGCGGGGGCTATCGTCGACGTCCTCTCCCGGGAGGCACGGATCACCGGGGGCAGGGACTCCTGGGACAGGGGGTTTGCGGCCCTCGCCGGGAGGCTTGAAGCAGAGATCGCACTGTCCGAGACCCCGGAGGGGGCCCGGCGCAGTCACAAAGGGACGCTCGCCGCGCTCGCCGGGGTGCGGGAGGGGCTCGAGGTTCTCTTCTCTGATCTTCTGCCGTTAGAGGGTGCAGAGACGGTCGCGGGACATATTGCTGCGTACCGGTCGCTCCTCGACCGGTGGGGTTGCCCGGTGATGCCCGATTCAGGCGGCCCGGATCTCCTCCTGCGGGAGGCCCGCGACCGGGCGGCGTTCTTCCGTGCCCTCGATACACTGGAGGAGACGGCCCGGATACTCCCGGAGAGGGTGGTGACGCCCGCCGGATTTCTCTCTCTCCTCTCGCTCATCGTCGCCGGGACGGGCTCGGGGGGGCGCCGGACGCGAAACGCGGTCCAGGTCATCGGCGTAAGGGAGGCGGCGCACCTCACCATCCCGCACCTCTTCATCGCCGGCCTCGTCGAGGGTGCGATGCCCCGCCTGACGACCCGGCTCCCGCTCTCCACCGATCTCGAGACCTGGCGGCTCGGGACGCGGTCACGTGCCGATATCCTCCGGGAAGAGCGCTACCACTTCACCGCGGCGCTCCTCGCCGCCCGGGAGCGTCTCTGCCTCAGTTTTCCGGTGATGGATGGCGAGGCCCCGACGACACGCTCCGGTTTCATCGATGAGGTAGGGGATGCCGCGGCTCTCGAGACCCCGGGCGCGGAGTCGTTCGGTGCGTCACGCCTTCTGGCGGCGGCAGAGGCCGGGGCGCTGATCGCCAGCGGCAGGTTCGATGAGGCTGCCGCCATCATACCGCCGCCTGCCGTCCGTGAAGCGGCCCGGAGGCTCAACATAGAGAACTACCACCGCCGGGGCCCCTGCAACTCCCCGTACGACGGCGTGCTCTCCTATGACCCTTCGGCCGTGGCGGCGCTTACCCGGAGGTTCGGGGATGGTGCCGTCTACTCACCGACGATGCTTGAGACCTATGCGGACTGCCCCTTCCGATTCTATCTCGGCGGAGTCCTCACACTTGAACCGCTCGCCTCCCCCGATCCCGACCTGACCGCCCGGGAGCGGGGGAGCCTCATCCACAGGATAGCGCACCGGTTTTACTCCGGCTGGACGCAGGATGGGCATGGGCCGCTCACCGCCGAGAACCACCCCGAGGCCCTCCGGTGGATCCTCGATATCGGCAGGGAGGAGGTGGAGCATGTCGGCCTCAGGAGCGCGGCGTGGACTGTGGAGAAGGAGTTCCTGCTCGGATCCTCGCTCGCCGGCCCCGGGCTCCTTGAGCGGTTCATCGAGAACGAGTTGAGGCTTGCGACATCACCCCTTGCCCCATGGGCCTTTGAGTTCTCGTTCGGGCTCTCGGGTGAGGATGCCGCCCTGATCAGGCTTCATGAGGGATCGGAGGAGACGATCCTGCTACGGGGCAGGATCGACCGGATCGATGTCGCTCCCGATGGGGTGTTCATGATCACCGACTACAAGACCGGCAGGACGCACCGGGGCCTCGCGGATGTCATTGCGGGAAAAGCCCTCCAGCTCCCCCTCTACATAAGGGCGGTCGAGACCCTCACCGGGCTAACCGGGGCGGCCGGCGCCTACTACACCCTCCGGCGGGATGAGGTCCAGATCCGGCCGGTCTTCTGGGACGCGAGGCGGAAA
>JAAZIF010000111.1 GCA_012510335.1 Methanomicrobiales archaeon
GGTCGAGCCGATGTTTGCGCCGAGGAGGAACGGGATCGCCTGCGGGAGGGTGAGCAGTCCCTGCTGGGCGAGGACGACGGCAAGCCCGGTTGTCACGGCGCTCGACTGCACCACGGTAGTCACGAGGAACCCTATCAGTATGGCGAGCGGGAGCGCCGAGTATCTGGTGATAAGCCCGATGAGTGCCGGATCGCTCTGGAACGGCACAAGCGCCGTAGATATGAGGTTTAGGCTGAAGAGCACCAGGCCGAAGTAAAAGAGCGGTTTTCCCAGGAACCGGTAGCGCCGCCCGAATACGCCGATGAGGAAGCCGGCCGGTATCAGTATCTGCCCGAGGCCGGCCATCTTGAAGGCGACGAGCTGGGCGGTGGCGGTCCTCCCGACGTTTGAGCCGATGATGATCCCGAGACTCTGGATGAACGAGAGCGTCCCGGTGTTGACGAGGTTTGCGGTGATGATCGTCGTTGCCGCGCTCGACTGGATGAGGGCGGTGATGCCGGCACCGAGGAGTGCGCCGAGGATCGGCCGCTGTGTTAGTTTGCCGAGGACGGTAGCAAAGGTGCCTTTCGCGACCGCCAGGATCTCCCGGGAGAAGTTCTCGATCCCATAGAAGAAGAGGATCAGGCTGGAGAAGATAGCGAATAGTATTTCCCACGAGATCATTTTTGCTCCATAAAGTATGGGTTCTCAGGTTTGAAAATACCTCTCTTTACCTGTTCTGAGGAGATTTCCCCGGAGCCTGAGGTGCCGTTTTCTCCGGAATGATTTACCCCGTGACCCCCCGGGATCCCCACAGGGCGCGCCGGCCCTGGTCTTTGCGCCGGACGGGGGTTCCACGGGTTTTTGCTGTACCTTGTGGTGTCGCGCAGGGTGTCAGGGGAGGGGGAGATCGCGTCTGGCCTGGTGTGCTGTCAGCCGGCCCTCCGGTATCCCTCGCCGGTTGTATCGGCCTTGTACTACCAAGAGATCTGCTCTGTGTCCTGATCTGTCTTGCAGGGCTGGAGCTCTGGGTATCCCGGTACCCCTCATAAATGACTGGACGTGAAGGATGCCGGAAAACTCTCGATAGGAGAGAGTGTTTCCCATGCCATCCAGCTCTGCCCCCCCTGCTCTGGCAAATCGAGGTTTTATAGGCCAATTTTCCGGGCAACACCGCCTGATAATTACCTTTATGCCTTTTCCGGTTGACAGACTTATCCGGCCTATGATCCCGAATGAGAACCCTTCCACCCCGCCCCCCCTATCTAATCAGCACCCGTCCGTGGAGGTGGTAGCCGAACCGGACTATCCGGGGCAGTACCCATACGCATCCCTTGAGGAGTTTCTGTTACTGCACGAAGGGAGACACCTTGACTTCAAGGAGACGGTATCGGAGTCGTTCTTCAAACTGCTCTCTGCCTTCTCGAATACTGAGGGGGGGTTCGTCGTGCTCGGGGTCAACGACAAAACCCGCGCTGTTACCGGTTTTGATTGCAGGGGAGAGAAACTCTCCGAGCTTGCAAACAGGATCAGCGACAGCCTCGGCATACATCCGGTCATCGATGAGATACCCGCAGACGGCAAGACGATCCTCACAATCAAGGTGAATCCTCAGAGAAATCCTATCTCCTACAGGGGGGTGTACTACACCCGGGTCGGTGATACCGTCCGGGAGTTCGATCCCGACGAACTCAGGAGAAAGTTTCTGGAGGATGCCAGCTGGGAGGATCTCGTGGGCGACTGCACCCTCGATGATATCGATGACGAGACGGTGCAGGCCTTCATGGATCTGCTCCGTGGTCGTGTTGCGGGAAGAGAGATCCCCGACATCAAGGATAAAGAGGCGGTTCTCCGGCGTCTTGGCCTGATCACCCCGGATGGAGAGGTCACCCACGCTGCATGCATCCTCTTTGGGAAGAATCCCCAGTCTCATTTCAGAAATGCGGGACTTCGGGTCGCCCGGATAAGCGATGAGATGGCACTGATTAACCCGAAGAATATATCAGGAAATCTCTTCCAGCTCCTGGAACGTGCGGAAGAGTATCTTCTTGCGGCGCAGACGATCGTCTACGATCCATCCGGCAATGCGCTCAC
>JAAZIF010000112.1 GCA_012510335.1 Methanomicrobiales archaeon
AAAGTCCAGCAGCGTGAGCCATATCGGCAGATTCTCCTCGTACTTCGGCGAGGTCTCCCGGAACGAACGCTTACCGGCGTGGGTGATTATGGTATAGGAGGCGAGGATCTGGGATATCCTCATAAGCCCCGGTCTGGCGGATGAACGGGCGACGGGGTCGAGATTCGGCGGTTCCGGCATGGCGTCCAGGTTCCGGCGCACCAGCACCCGGATCAACATCTGGATCAGGTGCGTGTATGCAAACAGTATCACAAAGGCATCGGACCGCCCCGGTTTTTCCAGGTAGGCCGGTTCGACTGCGATCGTATGCTTGAGGATCGAGAAGGGATCCTTCATGATCTTTGGTTCGGTTGCGAGGCGGAGGATCTCCTGTGCCGGCATCTCCTCCGCATGTGCGTTCGTGATCAGCACAAACGACTCAGCTTTTTGCAGTTCTTTCCGGTAGAGATCTTGGTTCAGCTCCGGATCGCCGGCCCGGATGATCCACGCGGGGGCCCGGGTCTCGACGGTCAGGTCAACCATCCAGAGGCGGTGGGTGCGGAGGCGCTCGAGTGCTTGTTTAGCATCGGACTCACGGGCAAACTCTTTCGCCGTTATGCCGGCAAGGATCGATAGAACCTCCTCCCGGGATGCGCTGACTTTAGACTCGAACCTCTCCCTCAGGCGGCTGCTCCGGAAGACGAGCAGCCGATATTCTGCCCCGCCGTCCCCAATCGCGCGGGTGAACTCCTGCACCTCGTAGGTATCCGGCTCCTCCCGGTGTATATCGACCTGGAGCCAGGCATCCGACTCGTAGGCGTCCCGGATCGCCCGGGTGGCAGTCTTCCTGCCGAGACCCGCCGGATACCGGGTGGCGAACCGGAAACCCGCTTCCTGCAACCCCTGGAGGTTTGAGGCCGTGGCCATCTTTGGATCGGCTATGTACGTGAATGGGTTCTGTTCGGCGAGGGCCTGGATTGCGGCCGGGTCACGGATGCAATCGGCCTCGCTCCCGTAACAGGTGGTGGCGGCGAGCGGGATCCCCGACGGGTCGCAGGCGAGGCCGAGCACAACCCGGACAGGGCCCCCTTCCCCGTCTTCAAAGGCACCCCACAGGACAAACGGGGTGGTCTCGCCTCGGATGGCCGGGTCAAACGGGATCGGGAAGGCGTTGTAGACCCGGAGGGCGAGGGTGGTGAAGAGGCGCCCGGCCCCGGCCGCGTGAAGGCCGTCGAGCATGGAGGCGAACGCCTCAGGGGTCAGCCACTCAGGCCGGACCTCCGGGGTGAAGAGGAGATCCATGTCTACCTGCTTGTAGTATATGTTTATGTCATAGAACGGAAGCATCTGATGAAAATACTGGATGAAGGGGAGGATAACAAGGGCTTTTGCCAGGTTTCCGGGGCTCACCTGCCACTGATCGGGATCCGGGGTGAGCGCCGAGTCGATGGTCTCGACAAACCCGATCCGGTCGAGGTATGAGGCGGCGACGATCGCGATGAGGGGTGTCCGGGAGATGGATATAAACACGGGTTCTGAAGTCTGTCCCGGGGTCTCATTCGATCTGCGGGCGGGATCTGGCATAAAAAGTTATAGGCAGAGTAAGCCTATCAAACAGCTGGTCATCCGCACCGGCTCCACCGGGTAGCCTCTACTGTCACGCAGAAGCTCGAAAGGGGTCCGGTTGCCTGCCTGGCGTTCCGATTCAACGGTGGTTATGAGAGGGGCTCCGGGAATGGCGATCCGGATCCCCCGCCACGCAGTGCTCCGGGCGCCTCTTAACCACCATCGCCATGCCGGGGGAGAACCTTTCCGGCCGCAGACCCCGGTTATCCGGGCAGATGCCGCCGGATTGCAGCCTCAAGGTCTTCGTGGTGGACGAATCCCTCCATCCTCTCCCTTACCCTGTCGCCCTCGATGACGAGGGTTGTCGGTGTCACCCGGAGTTTATACTCTTTGATATACTGCGGGTTTTTTGCGGCATCGATCTCCTCGATCTCGATCCCGAGATCTTTCTTTACTTTCTGGAGGATCGGGGCCTGCTCCTCGCATCCCATGCATCCCTCCTGGAAGAAATTTAGCACCTTCACCGTCATAAAATCACAGTACGAGGATCCCGGGTTTGACGGGGCGAAAGCAGACCCGCCGACCCTGAGATATCCCTCCCCAGATGCTTTTTTCAATCCCCGATATTTAAATCAGACGGTCAATCCGTTATCTTCCCTGGAGGACCGGATCCGGGCATTTAATCACAAATACCGATCTTTGCACCCCTGCCAGGCATTGCAGCGCAAGAAACGCCCACATCCCGTCAATGTGGCAACAGTCAAAGATGTGGTTTTGCGGCCGGAGGCGATCCCCCGGCCCGGAGAGAGTGCGCGCCCCGGCGATAGCAGGGGGCCGCCCGCCCCTCCCATGGAAGGGGCTTGGCGGGTATGCATTGCCGGCGGCAGGCGTCACCTGACGATACTGTTGAGTGTGATATCGGCGCTACCGTAGCGGTATGTGATGGCCAGTGAGTCGGGTGTCTTTGCGAGGATTCTGCCGAACCGCAGCGCCGGTGTTTCAGGGGTATCGTTGCCCACCGGGATCTCCGGCGATGTTGTAAGGCCGAGCGGGATCAGGTCACCCACCTCCCACTCAGTAAAGTTAAGACCAAGACCCTCTGCGTCCTCTTCGCTCAGGCTCGCCTCGAGTCTATTCTCTCCATAGGAGAAACTGATGGTTCTCATCTCGCCGGGCCGCATACCGGCGATCCCCCCGGACATGGAAGTGATCTCAAACCCGAGGAGGGAGAAGCCCGAGAACCCGGAGATAGGGGGATGCACGATCGGGATAGCAGTGATCTCCTCACCGGGGATCTCTATGCCGGCAGGGATCTCCATGCCGCGCGACAGAAGGAGGTTATAGTTCCCTTTCTGGTACTCTCTCTCCAGGAGCCCCTGGTCGGTCGTTATGAGGGGGCGGCCGTCCTCGCCGCGGATGGTGTAGCCGATCAGCGCGACATTCCCTGCCTGGACGGCCTGCCCTTTATTGAACATCGGGGAAAAATAAGTACCCACCATGGCCACCGCAAAAAGCAGGGCGACCCCTACGTAGGCCCATTTCATCCAGGCCTTATCGTTGCTCTTCGAACCCTTCTGCTGAGTCTTTTTCATTATAAGTACAATCGCCTCTCGCTAAAATAAAATGGTATTGTTCTGTACGGGGGTATCACGATCGAGCTTCTGGCCTGCATGCTGCCGCCCTGCAGATCGAGAGAGGACAGATTCACGCCCCCACCGGTTGCTGCGGTGCCTCCGGGATAACGCTCATGTATCCACCGGTTCGGCCGGCAAGTCTGGTATACTCACCCCCTGGTGCCGGAATCGCCCGCGCACAATCACGGGCAGATCAGCCTGGCCGGATAATTGTGTATGTTAATGCATGAAGGGACGCGCTTTCATCACCGCACCTGTTGTGCCGGGACTTTCCCGCTCTGCCCCTTTTCACCCCTCCTCCTGGAGCTGCCCCGGCCTGACCGGAACCACGTAGGGTGCCGGGAGATCCTGCTTCACCACCGCCTCGATCCCGTAGACATTTCCGAGCATCTCCGGGGTGAGAACCTCCTCCGGCACCCCGTAGCTGTATATCGATCCATCCGCAAGAACCAGGAGTCGGTGGCAGTAGGTTGCCGCGAGGTTGAGGTCGTGGAGCGCTATAACGACTGCAAACCCTTTCTCTTCGGCAAGACCGTGGAGAACCTCCATGACCGCCATCTGGTGACGGATATCGAGGTTGCTCGTCGGTTCATCCAGGAGGATCACCCCGGTCTCCTGGACGAGCGCCCTGGCGATCATCACCCGCTGGCGTTCCCCTCCCGAGAGCTCAGCGACCTTCCGGAACGCAAGGCCACCCAGATCCAGGAGGTCGAGCGCCGCGGCCACCCGCTCCTCATCCTCCGGGCTCACCGTCCAGTTCAGGTAGGGCCGCCGGCCCATCAGGACCGTCTCAAAGACCGTCGATGCGGTCTGGTTCCCGGCCGACTGCGGCACGTAGGCCATCTCCCGGGCAACCTCACGACGGTGCATCGTGCGGAGATCCCGGCCCCCTAACGTCACCCTTCCCTCCTCCGGGCTGAGCATCCCATCGACGCACTTGATCAGCGTCGTCTTCCCGCACCCGTTCGGCCCGACGAGCCCGAGAACCTCGCCGGCGTTCACCACAAACGAGACACCCGAGAGAACCGTGTGGCTCCGGTAGGCGAACGAGAGATCCTCGATCGAGAGCAGCGCCATCAGGCATTCCTCCTGTGCATGAAGAGATATATGAAGAACGGCACCCCGAGAAACGCCGTCACGATACCGACCGGCAGAACCTGCGGCGCAAGAACGCTCCGCCCGATGCTGTCGGCGGCGAGCAGGAGAGCGGCCCCCACGAGCCCTGCCGCCGGGATGAGGGTCCGGTGGTCGGCTCCGATGGCCATCCGGGTGATGTGCGGTGCCACAAGCCCGATAAACCCGATGGTGCCGGTGAAACAGATGATCACCGCGGTGATCAGGGAGGCAACCACCATAAAGATCATCATCGACCGCTCCACCGGCACACCGAGGCCTGCTGCCACCTCATCACCCTCGGCGAGGGCGTTTAAGTCCCATGCCCGGTATATCAGGTAGGGGATGGTGCAGGCGAGAACCAGGGTCACAAGCCCGAGTTTCGGCCAGGTGGATTTCCCCACCGACCCGAACATCCAGAAGACCACCGCCTGTAGTTCTTCGGCGGTTCCGATGTACTGGAGGAGCGACGTCACCGCAGAGAAGAGGTACATGAGGGCGATACCGGCGAGGATCATCGTCTCACTGCTCACTCCCCGGTAGCGGGCCATACCGTAGATGGCGACCGATGCAAGCAAAGCGAAGAGGAAGGCATTTGCTATGATGAGATACTCGGAGTCCACGAGCCCGGCGCCGAGGACGATGGCGACCGATGCCCCGGTGGCGGCTGCCGAGGAGATCCCGAGTGTGAAGGGGCTTGCGAGGGGGTTTCTGAGGATACCCTGCATCACCACTCCCGCTACCGCAAGCCCAAACCCGGCCACGACCGCAAATAGAACCCGATGGAGCCGGTAGTCCCATACGATGACTTCAGCCATCTCGGGGGCGGTGAAGGTTCCCGGGAAGAGGCCGGCGAGGATGGCGAGGTAGGACTCGCCCACGGTGAACCCCGCCGACCCGAGGGTGACCCCGACACCGATGAGGATGACGAGAAGGATGAGGAGCCCGCTTATGAAGACCGTCCTGGTCTTCCTGAGGCGGGAGTAGCCTTCACGCAGGGTAATACTCTTTTCCATGTGTATTTTCCAGGTCAGGGATAGACGAACGCGCCCTCTGATGCGAGGTTAAAGTCAAGCCCCTGGAACCCGGTGATATAGCGCTGGTGGACGGCGTTCGGGTCGAGGCCAGCGAACCGGTCAGGGTAGAACCACTTCGCGAGGTAAGCGGTCCCGATGAAGTGCTGGGCTCCGCCGAGGATATCGGAGTGGATGACGTGGACCCGGTCGTCTGCCACCGCGGTGAGCCTCGTCCATCCGGGGCGCTTGATGATGGCGGACCTCGTCGCCTCAAGAGCCTCGATGTCACGCCCCACGTAGCCCCCGGCGGCCAGCTGCTGGCCGGTGAGTTTGATGATGACCTCGGGGTTGCTGACGATGACCGCCTCGGGATCGATCTCAGGGTACTCGGCCGATTCGCCGGCGAAGGGGTTATACCCGCCGGCGATCTCGAGTTTCTCGTTATACCCGGATCCGGCCGCGAACGTCTTGTAATCGCTCCAGTACTCAAAGTAGACCTGTGTCTTCTCACTATCGGGGATCTCCGCCGTGCCGGTCCTGATCCCGTCCATGACAGAGGTGTAAAAGGTTACGAACTCATCGCCCCGGTCTTCGCACCCGGTCACCGCCGCGATGGTGCGGATCTCATCCGGGTAGGTGGCCGGCTTGAAGCAATCGAACCGGAGGATCCTGATACCCGGGATGCTCGCCTCCAGTTTCTGCTGGATCTCATCACACGTCGAGATGGTGATCGTCGCGTAGAGGAAGACCGCATCCGGCTGGAGGGTG
>JAAZIF010000113.1 GCA_012510335.1 Methanomicrobiales archaeon
CTGGATCCAGGAGATCGAGTACGCCGGCCTCATCATCCTTATGGATGAGGCTGAGCAGACACCGAGCATGTCAACGAAACAGAGGGAGACACTGCTGAACAACCTCCGGGAACTTGTGGACGCATGCTCAAGAGGCACCGTTATAAGCACCATGTTCTTTTATGCCGTTCCTGACGACAGTTTTCTTGAGGGAAGGACCGCCGTGTATGAGGCGCTAAACCAGCGGCTTGCAACCATCTTTGAAGGGGCGATCAACCCGACCGGGGTCAGGATAAATCTCGAAGATCTCGAGGGAGACCCTGAGGCATTCCTGAGGGAGGTTGGAGAGAAACTCGCGAGGATATACGAGATAGCTTACGGGGTCTCATTTGACCCCGGCACACTGGATGCAAAGCTCCAGGAGATATCAGAGTGGGCCTATAAAGAAAGATTTGGAGAGATCGGCTATAAGAGAGCCTTTGTGCAGCAGGTCATCAAAGCTTTCCACGAACTGCGGCATGAAGCGTCCCATTGAATGGTGCGGAGATGACTGAGACCGTCGACCACGAGCTTTATGGCACCGGCGTTGTTCAGGCGAGGAGGTACAGGGGTCTTGAGCTGCTTGTCCATTTCTCATGCGGGATCAGGAGATGGATCCCCCGGAGTGAACTGCGGGCACCCCCGGACAGAGACATCCCTCCCGACCGGGGCAGCGCCCTGGCGATAGAACCGGAATCTCCCCCGGTGGGGGCGCGGGATAGAGACATCCCCCCCGGCCGGGACAGTGCCCTGGCGATAGAACCGGCATCTCCCCCGGTGGGGGCGCGGGATAGAGACATCCCCCCCGGCCGGGACAGTGCCCTGGTGGTAGAACCGGCATCCCCTCCGGCGGGGGCACGGGATAGAGACATCCCCCCCGGCCGGGGCAGCGCCCTGGCGATAGAGTCGGCATCTCTCCCGGCGGTGTATCCCGGCCCGCTACAGGGCGCCGGCGCATCAGGCGCCCCCGTCATCACTGGCGCGGTGCTTGAGGGGCGCATCCCCTCTCAAATATACGCAGGCCGCCGGGCGCCGCCTTCGAGGGGGGAGGCAAGACATGAGGCAAGGGCCATCATTGAGGCTCTCCGCCAGGGCGGCGTTCCGCGTGAGAAGGTCGAACACTTCACCGCCGGCAGGGATGGCGAGCTTGAGGAGATCCGGGAGTGGCTCGGGTCCGGGGATGGCTGCCTGCGCATCGACGGGGACTACGGCGTGGGGAAGAGCCACCTGCTGGAGTTGACCGCATCGCATGCTCTGCATGACGGGTGGGCCGTCGCGAGGGTCGAGATAGACCCAAATGAGACGCCGTTTCACAGGCCGAAGCGGTTGTATCAGAGCATAATTCAATCCCTGGAGTACCGTTCCGGCGACCAGATCCGCACGTTCAGCGATCTTATGACATTCGTGGCCGGATCATCGGGTGACATGCAGGCGGTGGAGGCGCATCCTTACTTTGGGGCGTTCATCCGGTACTGGAAGGCGGACTCAGATAACGAGGAGCTCTGGGACTGGATAAGAGGCGATAGTGATCCGTATCAAAGTTATCTACCTCGCCTGCTTGATTTTCAGCTCGCTGCAAACATATGCTGCAACCTCCTGAGCGGGCTTGGCTGGATAGCAAAGAACGTACTCGGTCTCAGGGGGCTCCTGATACTCATAGATGAGGCCGAGAGCATCGATAAGTCATTTTACACAAATTATCAACACAGGATGGCGTTAAATACCCTGAAAGGTCTCATATTTACGGCTAACAGCGAAAAATCCCTCATAGAGGAGGCAATTAAACGCCAGATCGGAGGAGGATGCTTAGGGCGCTACTCGGACCTCCGTTACCCGGGGTACAGGCAGTACCAGTTCCCGTACATATGGAAGGAAGAGACCGGCATGAAGATCGTGTTTGCATTTGTTCCGGAGTTTTTTGAGTCGCTCGCATACGACAGCGATGCATACCTGGCGATCACGGGGATGCCCTCGCTCAAGATCGAACCGCTCTCGCGCACCGAACATGCACGCCTGTTCAGGCGGATCGTCGATATCTACCGGGAAGCATACAATTTCGAACCTCAAAGGATAGCGCTCAAACTCCTCCCGAAGGAGAAGACAAGGTTTTTTTTAAAAGCGACGGTCGAGGCGCTGGATCTTATGCGGTTCCACCCCGGTCAGGAACTGCAGGATCTCATAATCCATGATACCGAGGAATGAGACCCTCCGGATGAAGAGAAGCCTCAGGAGGACATGGCACACATTCTTTGCCCGGTTCGGGAGGCTCCTCCCGATACAGGCGGCCGCAATCCCGGTTGTTCTCGCCGGGAAGAATGCGTTCCTGGTATCACCCACCGCAAGCGGGAAGACCGAAGCGGTCATCGCGCCGCTCTGTGAGCGCATCTTAACAGAAGATATCAGGGGCCTCTCGGTGCTGTATGTAACCCCGACGCGGGCCCTGGCAAACGATCTCTACGACCGATTGAACGAACAGGTCAGGCACCTCCACCTGCAGATCGACATAAAGACGGGGGACAGCCCCCTCCTCAACTGGAGAAACCTCCCCGAGATAGTGATCACTACCCCCGAGTCGTTCGACTCGATACTCTGCCGGCACCCCGGGGCCCTCAGCAACATCGAGGCGGTGGTTCTCGATGAGATACACTTCCTCGACGGGACATACCGGGGGGACCAGCTGCGCCTCCTCCTGAAACGGTTGCGGAACATAAAACATGACTTCTCTGTATACGCCCTGTCCGCCACGGTCAGCAACCCTGAGGAGGTCGCTGCACGGTATGCGCCCGGCTGCGAGATCATACAGGTAGAAGGGAAGCGGGTTTTCCGTGAGTCATACGTCCAGACGCTTGAAGAGGTGAAGGAGTATGCGGAGAGGGAGGGGCTTAATAAATTCTTGGTCTTCTGCAACAGCAGGAGGAGGACAGAGGCGCTCGCGATCGAGGCGAAGGGGATCTGGAGGCCAGGCGAGGTCGTCGTGCATCATGGGAGCCTGCATAAGAAGGAGAGGATCGAGGCCGAGGAGACGATGAGATCCGCCAGGCGGGCGGTCTGTGTATCGACCATGACGCTTGAGATCGGCATCGATATAGGGGATGTCGACGGCGTGGTTCTCGCGGACCCGCCCCATGATACATCCTCGTTCATACAGAGGATAGGGCGTGCGGGGAGGCGGACCGGCGAGATCCGGATGTTTGCTCTTCATGATGACAACAGGGAGATATTCGAGGATCTCGTCGAAGCAGCCCGGCATAACCTCCTCGATGAGAAGGTTTACCGCGAGGATCTCTCGGTGGTGGTGCAGCAGATCTTCTCGATCCTCTATGCAAATCCGTCAGGGGTTTCACCAGACACTCTCATGGCGATCTTTGAGGGATTCTGCCCGCATCAGTCGCAGGCCGGGCGCATCATAGACCATCTCCGCGAGAACGATCACATCATCCAGAAGGTAGATCGGCTCTACGCCTCAGAGGCGGTCATGAATCTCGGTGAGCGCGGGAAGGTTCACTCCAACATCGCCGACTCGATCGGCGTCCTGGTCATCGATAGCACCAGGAACCGCGAGATCGGGGAGATCGTGCTGCCGGCAAAGATCGTCCGGGAGATGAGGCCTTTTGTGCTTGCTGGGAGGGTGTGGAGCATCGAGAAGGCCATAAGACAGAGACTCTACGTCAGGCAGATCCATGCCTCCGCCGCCCCGGCGGATTTTCACCAGTCAACCTCTCTTGGAGCATACTTTGACTACCTGCCGGAGGATATGCAGAGGAGGTGATCCCCCGGCAGCCGGCCGGATCGATCGCATCTTCTTTGCGGGGGGATATGCCGGCCGGGGTTTAGCGACCTTCTGCGTGCGGTTGATGACCCGGCAGCCGGCCGGAGGGGCGTGGAGGATATATGGCGGGGCCGGGCGGAACTCCTTTCCCCGCGTGAAACGGACAGCTCCCCGGGGTGGGGTATATATGATGGGATCGGCGGAACCCCGCAAGAGGCCCCGGAACAGGGGTTATCTTATATTCGCACCTGCCAGCCCCAGATCCACTATCCGGTGCGGCCGCCGGGATACCCGGAGGCGCTTAGGCGGTTTCGGATCAGGGTGGGGATGCCGGGAGATATGGCACATCCCTTATAGCGGATCCGGGAATACTCAAGGACTATGCTGAAGCAGGCGAGTCCCCTTCGCCACTGCTCCGCGTCAGGATGCCCGCGATCTCTCCGGGCGCCGGGTCCGGCCTCATGCCAGGGATCCGCCGATACGCCCACCTCCGGCTGGATCCTCCGGATGTAGTCTCTGACGATCGTGTACTTCCCGGTGAATCCCTGCTCCTGAATCTCCCGGTAAATACGGGCAGTAGTTGGCGGGTAGCCGGATATACGGTTCCGGATGTACTCCTTGTAGTCATCGAGTTTTCCCGGCCTCCTGACCCTTGGCCTCGCCGTGGGCGGTTCCCCGGAGAGAACGTATTTGCGTATGGTCTTTCGATCAAACCCGGTCTCGCGGGCGATCTGGCTGATTGTCACCCCCTGATTGTAGAGTTCCCGGATAAAAAGAAAATCCTCCATGTCAAGCATTGCCGCAATCCTCGTGTACAGGGGTTTGCAGGTGAGGAATTTCACTCTGTCGAAATTGATGCGTATCATCCCGCTGCCGGCAGAAGAAGCGGTGGGCAGCCGGACAGGGCGCCGATCCGCCCCGGGCGTGGTCGGGGTGCTCCCGAAGACCCCCCTCTGCCAGCGGGCACCGCCGGCGGAGGATACCCGGCCAGGGCTATGGGGCACATCATTCTAACCTGAGGATGGCGAAGGCGGTGGTATAACAACCACAATATCCATGTGCGGTCTTTGCTTCTTTATTCAGGGATACCGGCAGATGCGGACTCCAGGGCAGGATCAAACCCTTCTGCGAGGTTATCGCGGCGCAGGCAGGGACCGTTGCACACCCCGGGAAAAGATTAATACCTACAGCGGAGAGGAACGGCTCCGCATGGGGAACATTGAAAAGGAGGTAAAGATCGCACGTATCCTCATCAGCATATCAGTAATCTTCGGGCTCCTCGTGGTTGCGGCACTCTTTGTTATCGGGATTGGCGGCATCGTGGGGAAATCCGGATTTCCAGGCGCCATCCGGGCGGGAGCGCTTCTCCTCGCCACGATCAAGGCTACCGGGCTCGGGTTTGGGTTTGCGGCGTACCGGGCGATTATCCGGGGTGACCCCTGGAGGGGCGGGAGATACGCCCTTATCGCAAGTTTCCTCCCACCCCTCGACTTGATCGCACTCTTTGCAGGTCTGATCGCCCTCTCTTCGCGCAGGGGGGGTGGAACAGGGTGATGGGCAGGGATCTTGATGCCACCCGTGGGCCGCGCATCATATCCTGGAACGTCACGGCCCGGTGCAATCTCGCCTGCGCCCACTGCTACATCGATGCAGGCGGGAGCGACTCCATCGGCGACCTCAGCACCGCCGAGGGCATGACACTGATCGACCAGATAAGCGCTGTCGGCCGGCCGATCCTGGTTCTCAGCGGGGGCGAACCCCTCCTCCGCCCCGATATCTTCGATCTCGCCAGGTACGCCGCAGGGCGCGGGCTCCGGGTCGCCATGGGTACGAGCGGCGTCATGATAACCGACGCCGTCGCGGAGCAGATACGTGATGCCGGCATCCGGAAGGTGGCGGTCAGCGTAGACTCCACGGATCCGGGCGTCCACGACGCCTTCCGGGGCGTCAACGGCGCCTGGGAGAGGGCGGTCAACGGCATCCGCGCCCTCCGGAGAGCTGGTGTCCCGGTCCAGATACACTCGATGGTTGCCGGGTCTGATATCGATGGGATCATAGAATTCGGTAA
>JAAZIF010000114.1 GCA_012510335.1 Methanomicrobiales archaeon
AAGGAAAGAGTGCGGGGGAAGGGATTCGAACCCTTGAACTCCTTCGAGAACGGACCCTAAATCCGTCGCCTTTGACCGGGCTCGGCAACCCCCGCGCGTATAGATATAGGTGCCGGGAGAATTATAGTTGTTCCCGGGCGCTGGTGCCGCACACCCTGCCGCACCATCACCCCGGGATCACGTCTGGGAAGCTATATTGTATATGAATCGCATTATATATTATAGATAGTTAACCCAGGATCACCATACCCCTGGTGCGCTGGAAGCGCATTCCAGCCGAATCGTGTCCGAAATGTCAACAACACAACCTTTATTGAATTGATCGACCGTATTTTTCAATAGTTGGGATGGAATGCTGGGCGAGATCCTACATATCCTGGCGGCAGCGGTTATTGCGTGGATCCTCTTCGTAACCGTGGATATCCTTTTTAAACTGCCGGAAGCGGGGGGCGTAAGCGGAGCGTCGGCTATAGCGCGGGATATCGAGGCCGGCGGGGGCGCCCTTGCCGGCGGCACCATGATGGGAAACATAGTCTGTTCCCCTGATGCCTCGGCCGGGACGCTCCTTGCCGCATGCGGCGTCTACGTCGCCGGCATCCCCGGCGGGCTCGCTGCAGCCCTTATGGTCTTCATCGGAAACCGTATCTGCCACGACCCCGGCTACGCAGGAACCACCGGCGCGGTTCTTGCCACATTCATCATCTACGGATTCACCCTGGTCGGGTTTGCCGCCACAGACTTCATAGCAGGCATGGTGCTTGCCATCCTCTCCATCCAGGGGCTCTCACATGTCCACGCGAGCCGGCTCCTTGCGCGGCTCTGGAGGGTCAGGCAATGATTGCACCCTACGTTGTTGCTGCGGTCGCGGTCTTTGCCGTCGCGCGAGCCCTCATCGAGAGGAACACCGGCCGGAAACTCCCTTACATCAACGTCATGAGTTTCGCCGTCGCCGGCGCGCTGGTCATGCTGCTCGATCACCCGCTCTCCCTCATCGCGGCGGCGGCCTACTTCGTCGGCTCGACGCTCGAGTCGAACGCCATAGCGAGCACCTATGCGGGAGAGAAAGACGGAGGGGGTGGAAGAGGATGAACCTGATACTCCAGGCTGCGTTCGGGCTCATAGCGCTCGCCGGCGCGGTCTCTGCCGCCCTCATAAGGGACTCCTACGGGAAACTGATATCGCTCGGGATCCTCGTCGGCGGGGTCATGCCGTTCATCGTGGACCGCGGTTACCTGGACGTCGCCATCGCGGTCTCCCTGATCGCACCTATCGCCACGATATTCGTCCTGATGGTCGTGAGGAGGGCTGAGGTATGATAGAGCCCACCCTCATCCTCGGGCTTCTGATCCTGGTCATCGGTGTTCTCTCGGTCGCCTTCGTGCGGCCTAAGACCTACATCGCCCGGCTGATCAATCTCGAGATACCGGCCTGGGGGCTTCTCCTGATCATGCTCACCTACGGCGAGGCCCTGGCTCTCCTGACGTTCATCGCGGTCACCGCGATAGGCACGTTCGTCATCGTGCGCCTGATGGAGTGGAGGGATGCCTCGTGCTGATCATATCCAGGATCTCCCGGGTTCTCTCCAACTTTCAGCACCTCGTGGCGCTCTTTGCCGGCGCGTGCGTCATCGTCTCCCTCATCGGCATCTTCTCCCTGCCGCTCGCGTTCGAAGAGAACCAGCTCTACCCAAAGACCCTCGACCCCGCAAGTTCGCTCTACCCCTACGATCGGGGCGGGGTGCCCTTCGGCCCGACCGAGATCGTCGCGCAGTACCCGGAGAACTCGCCCTACGCCGGCTACGTCACAACCTACCTGACACCGCTCTCGCAGTATCTCGCGGACCACACGCACTACCTGGGCACGACGATCGTCGCCCACCCGGGCGGGATCATAGATGAGATCCTCTACAACACCCGGGGGCTTGATACCGTCGTCGAGACGAGTATCCTCTTTACAGCGTTTGCGATCGCCTCGTATCTCTATCGGAGGCGAGAAGAAGAATGATCCCGGTCTACTCACTCGGGCTTCTCGGGGCGTTCGCATCGGCAGGGATAGCCTTCTATGCCCTGATGCGGGAGACCGACGGTCTTCATCGCCTGCTCCTCACCGATCTCGTCGAGGTCGTCACCCTCGCGTTCATCGCGTTGCTCGGCACCGACCTCGCCGAGGCGCTAATCCTCCCGGGGCTTGTGGTGGGTGTCTCGGAGCTGATCGCGCTCTCCGAGATCTTCCGTATAAAGGAAGGCTACACCCGACCGCCTGCCGACACCCTGCAGATCGAGGTGATGAATACCGCGCCCCCTATACTCGCCGCACTCCTGGTCATCTATGGGATCATCCTCTCGGGATTCTCAGGGGGGGCTGTCGCAGGGCTCGGCGTGATCTTCTACTTCCTCAGCCGCGACCCGGGCGAGCGGTTCGAGCTGATCGAGACCGCGAGCGGCTACTCGTGGGTGCTCTGGATCATAGCGTTCTTTATATTCATGGTCTTCCCGCAACACTGGTTCTTCGCGGTCATGCTCGCGGGATCAGCGATCCTCGTCAAGGTCATGGCCAAGATGTCGCTCATAGGCACCATGCGGGGTGATCCGGATGCCTGATATAGGCGGAAGCGACCTCTTTGTGCTCGCGTTTGGGGATATCCTTCACTACTTCAACCCCTACACCGCGACGCTCTTCCTGCTCGCGCTGCTGTTTACAGGCCTCGTCATCGCGAGCAGACCCGAGAGGCAGCTCGATATAGCGTTTGGAGGGGATGCCTACTACGCGAAGATGACGACGGTCTCCGAGATGCGGTTCCGGCGTTTCATGGCGATAGCCTGCGGCCTTGCGTCCATGGGAGCGATGGCGAGCGGCGATATCTTCAACTTCACGCTCTTTGTCTCGCTGGTCGGCATCACCAACGTCGGCATCGTCTCGGCGGTCAGGATCCGCCATGTCCTCAACGCCGCATACGAGTACGGGATCGTCGCCATGGTCGCCACTCTGCCGCTATTCGGCGGCGCTGCGCTGATCCTCGGGACCACCGGCACGCTCTCCATTCAGGCTCTTGCGGCCGGCGGATTTGCGGTCCCCCTGGTAGGCAAAGCCCTCCTTGCTCTCGGCGTCATCGGGGAGGGGATGGCGCCGTTCTACGCGGCAAAAGCAGAGATGTTCCGGGCACCCGGTGCCCCCTACGTCATCATGTGTTCCCTCTCATCGCTGTTGATCTTCCTGCGCGTCGTGGAGATTGTCATAACTATCTGATAACCATGAAACAAAAGACGGTTACCTGCGGACTCGCGGCATCGGTCATCGCTATCGTTGCCGCATGCGCTGCACTGGCAGCAGCCCTCATACCCCCCTGGGTTGCGGCTGCGGTTCTCGTGGCCGCGTTCCCGGTACTGGTGCTCTCCCTGGGGCTCTGGTGGCGGGCTCCCGGGGGAGAAGAGGATATACCGTTCATAGGATACTGATATGATCGAGTACCTGGTATTTGCAGCAGTCTTTGGACTCCTCCTGCTCGGGATCCACCGGAAAGTCATCGCACGGATACAGATAAGACCGGGGCCTCCCATCTGGCAGGAGATCCTCCATGCATTGAAGTTCTCGTTCAAGAGCACCTGGGTGCCGAAGACAGCAAGCTCGGCGCTCTTCGTAGCGGTCGTGCTCGTCGGCATAGGCATATGGAGTGCAGCGCTATTTGTCGTCCTCGCCGGCGAGAGCATCCTGATCCTCTTTGCTATCTACATGCTCCACAAGATCGTGGAACACGGTTACGGGCTATCATCGGGATCGCCCTACGGGAAGTTCGGCGGGGTGCGGTCGGTCATATCAGCGGCCTCTGAGATCCCGCTCTTCGTCACGATCGCCGCGATCTACCTCTTCACGGGATCGCTCATCCTGCGCGACATAACCGCCTACCAGGATATCCACGGGCCGCTCCTCCTCATAGCGCCGCCTGTCGCCCTTGCCATGTATATCGTGATCCTCTCAAAGATGCCCTACGGCCCCTTCTCGATCGTGGAGAGTAAAGAGCTCGTGAGCGGCTACAAGACCGAGCACTTCGGGGCCTGGCGGGCAGGTCTGGCCGTGACCGACGGGCTCAAGACGTTCGTGCTCCTCTACGCCTTTGTGGCGATATTCATCGGGGCTGTTCCGTTCTGGGCGGCCCTCATAATCATGACTGCGGTCCTCATATCGCTCTCGTTTGTCTGCGCGGTGACGCCCATGCTCTCGCCGTTTGACAGCGTCACCGTCCAGGGGATCATCACCGGGCTGATGCTCATCTACGCCGGGTGTCTCTGGTGGGTGATGTCATGATCCGTGAACTTGTGCTCCTTGGAGGGGTTGCGTACATAATCATCGCGCTGGTGCAGGGGATGCAGAACCAGGCCGTCCAGACCGACGCGGTGCTGTTTGCAGGAGTCCTGGTGGTTCTCTCACTCATCCATTACGTCCGGAGCGAGGAGCGACTCAAGAAGGTCGAGGTGATGGGGCTCTGGCTGGCGATCGCCCTCTTTGCCGGCTACGCCCTGTTGAGGGCGGGAGGGCTCCTATGATCCGTTACCTCTATGAAAAGGATCTTCGGTTGATGAAGTACACCATCCTTACGAGCACGAAGCATGACGAGACGGTCCGCGCGATCGGCCGGCACCTCGATATGACCGACGCGAAGCTCCGCAGGGCGATGATCAGGCGGCTCGACATGTCCCTGCTTGAGAACCTCGGATCCCGGTGGGAGATGGGACTGAAGCACGCGGACGACGGCGATCCGCTGGCAGAAGAACTCGGACGCGAACTCTTCACCCGGTTCATACCCCTCCTGGACACAGAGACGATGCAGTCAATATACAATGAGACCAGATCAATGATGAAAGAGGGTTCATCCACCGATGAGGCGCTCGCCAGAGGAAAGGCACGGGTAAGGGAGGCGATCCTCTCGTGAGCATCCTCCAGGATATAAAGAACGCCGTGCGTTCAAGGTCGATCCACGTAGCCTACGTCGATGTCGGGTCGTGCAACGGCTGCGACATCGAGGTGCTTGCCTGCCTTGCACCGCGTTACGACATCGAGCAGTACGGCATCTACGTTCACAACAATCCCCGTGAAGCCGATGTCCTCCTGGTCATCGGCTCCGTCACCCCGCAGTGGGTGGACAAGCTCCGCGATATCTGGGATAAGATACCGGAGCCGAAGGTAGCTGTCGCCATCGGGAACTGCCCGATATCAGGATGCGTCTATAACAGGAGAGGCACCCTGACCGAACCGCCGGCATCGAAGTACATCCCCATCGCCGCAGAGGTGCCGGGCTGCCCGCCCCGCCCGACGGAGATTCTCTCCGCCATACTCTCGGTCGCACCGCTGATATTCAAGGATTACGAGGAGAGGTAGTCATGAAAAAGACCGTCGATGTATCCATACCGCTCGGTCCGGTGCATCCCTGCTGGAAGGAACCTGTCCGCCTCAAGTGCGAGACGGCGGGTGAGCGGGTGCTCAGGACCGAGCTCGAGCTCGGCTACATGAAGAAAGGGATCGAGCGGATCATGCGGGGCCGGCCCTGGCAGGAGGTGATGTTCCTTGCGGAGCGCGTCTGCGGTATCTGTTCGGTCGTCCACAACATGGTCTTCATCGAGACGATGGAGGAGATCAGCGATATAGCGGTACCGCCCCGGGCAGCATACCTCCGGGTGATCGCAAACGAGCTCGACCGGATAGCAAGCCACCTCATCGCAAACTTCTCCTACTGCTACACGATCGAGCACGAGACGCTCGCGATGTACCTCCTGAACACCCGGGAGACGTTGCTCGATAACCTTGAACGGCTCACCGGATCCAGGATCAACACCGCCTACATGATCCCGGGCGGGGTTCGGTTCGATATCCTGCCGGAGGATGCTGCGGTGATGCTTGCCGATCTTGTGAAGGTGGAGGAGGAGGTGAGGCGGCATACCCAGATCTTCGAGACCGGGCCCCTGATCGCGCTTCGGAGCCGCGGGATCGGGTTCATGAGCCGGGAGGAGGCGATCCGCTCCCACACTGTTGGCCCCACGGCCCGGGCGAGCGGCGTCCCTGACAGTGACCTGCGCCTCCGCCATCCGACCTACCAGGCGCTTGGCTTCGAACAGATAACCCGGACCGAAGGCGACAACTTCGCCCGGGTCATGGTCAGGTTCCAGGAGATCTTCCAGAGCATCGACCTCATCCGGAAGTGTATGGATACCCTCCCGGAGGGCCCTATCCGGGGCGGGGGTCTCTGCAAGGCAGGTGAAGCCGCATACAGCGGCGAGGCTCCACGGGGCGAGCTGACCTACTACATCAAGACCGACGAATACGGCAGGGTGGTCGATATCGCGATCAGGACGCCCTCGATCATGAACATCGAGGCATGCGCACACACGATGATAAAGGATGTCACATCGATCGCCGACGTGACGGCTACGTTCATCAGCAGCGACCCCTGCGTCGCGTGCAACGAGAGGTAAGGCAGAGGTTATGCGATCGATCATCTACTACATACGAGAATTTCTCCGGCCCGAGTGGCTGAAGAAGTTCTTCTTCGCAAAGACCGCGCCCCTGGTCACCCCCTCGTACTTCAAGGGCTATCCCACCCTGACCGATAAGGAATGCACGGGGTGCTTCAACTGCATGATGATCTGTCCGGCGCCGGGAGGCATCGAGGTTCTCCGCCGGAAAGACCAGTGGGTTCCCGAGATCTACCCCGGCCACTGCATCAGGTGCGGCCTCTGCGTCGAGGCCTGCGAGGAAGGAGTCCTCGCAAGCGGGCGGATCCTCGATATCACCCGGCGCGACAGGACAGCGTTCCGGTCTTGGTACCACCTGGAGGTCGATGATGCCCTCTGCATGCGGTGCGGGAACTGCTGTGTCTCCTGCCCGATCAACAAACAGGAAGATCCTCAGCTCGGGTCGAGCGGGACGTCGTCGAGCGATGAGGTGATCATGCGGATCGAGGGGGGCCGGGTCCGGATACTCCACGAGGAGAAATGCACAGGCTGCAAGACCTGCGAGACCCACTGCCCGAACAGCGCAATAAGGGTCGCCCGCATGGTCGAAGGGGTGCATGAGGAGAAGGAGGTGGAGGCATGACCTATCTCATGATCACCGGGCGGACGGTGAACCAGGGCGTGACCGTCGAGAACAAGACATCGCCTGAGTATGCGGAGGAGACCTCCACCTGCCACATGCATGAGTTTGACATGCTGGAGCTCGGGCTTGACGACAGGGACGCCATCCTGGTCACCGGGCCCTGCGGGGCGGTCGTCATGCGGGCGGTCGCGTCACGCGAGGTGGAGATGGGCACAGTCTTTGTCCCCTACGGTCCGTATGCGAACCACATCATCGATGCCGGCACCCACTCTACCGGTATGCCAGACTTCAAGTCGCATGAGGTAGAGATCGAACCGACGGATGATGAACCAAAGACTGTTCATAAACTGATGGAGGATCTCGGAGGGCTTGCCTATGATCGTTAAGGACGTGGTCTGCCCCTTCTGCGGATGCCTCTGCGACGATATAGAGGTGGAGGTGGAGGGGGACCGGGTTGTCTCCGTCTGCAACGCCTGTGAGCTCGGCACAACGAAACTTATGGGCGAGAAGAGGATGAAGGGCCCGATCCTGCGTGACGGAGATGGGTGGAGAGAGATCACCTATGACGAGGCGATACGGTATGCTGCCGATATGCTTCTCTCGGCCGAGCGTCCGCTCCTCTACGGGTGGAGCGGCACCCACGGGGAGGCCCAGTGCGTGGGGGTGCATATGGCCGAACTCGTGCGCGGCGTCATAGACAACACATCCTCGGTCTGTCACGGGCCGTCGATACTCGCTATCCAGGAGGTTGGTCACCCCGGATGCACGCTCGGCGTCGTGAAGAACCGGGCCGATCTCGTGATCTACTGGGGTTCTAACCCGATCGACGCCCACCCCCGTCACCTATCCCGGTATACATACTACGCAGACGGGTTTTTCCTCGAGAACGCCTTCCGTGACCGGAAGGTGATCGTCGTGGATATCAGAAAGACCGAGACCGCAAACATCGCCGACGAGTTCGTGCAGATCAAACCCGGCGGAGATTACGCGGTTCTCTCGGCGCTCCGGGCTCTCGTCCGCGGGAAGGGGGAGACGATACCCCGCACGGTCTCGGGCGTCACACGGGAGCAGCTCATACGGGTGGCCGACCTCTGCAAAGGGGCGAAGTTCGGCGCGGTCTACTTCGGGCTCGGGCTCACGATGACCCCGGGGAAGTACAAGAACATACGAAACGCCATAGAACTCGTCTCCGAGCTGAGCCGGCACACGAAGTTCACCATATCGGCGATGCGGGGCCATTACAACGTCTACGGATCAAATGAGGTGAACACCTGGATGACGGGCTACCCCTTCGGGATCGACTACTCCCGGGGGATCGCGTTCTACAACCCCGGGGAGACCACGGCTGTGGATATACTGGCCAGGAAGGAGTGTGACGCGGCGTTGATCGTCGGGAGTGACCCGGCCGCCCACTTCCCGCGCCGGTGTCTCGATCACCTCGCCGATATCCCGGTGGTCCAGCTCGACCCCTATCCGAACGCCACCACCGCGTTCTGCAACGTCCAGATACCTGTGGCGGTGACCGGGATCGATGCGGAGGGGACTGCTTACCGGATGGACGGGGTTCCCATCAGAACCAGAAAGGTTCTCTCCACCGATTACCCATCAGATGAGGAGATCCTCTCCCGGATGTATGCACTGATGCAGGAGGAGAGAGAGCGATGAGCGAACTCCTGATCAGGAACGCCTGCGTCATAGATCCCCTCAAGGGCATCAACGCCGAGACGATGGACATAGCCATCCGGGATGGAAAGATCGTCGAGGACGTGAGCAGCGCGGCCGAGGTTATAGACGCACGCGGTGCGCTCACCCTCCCGGGCGGGATCGACTCGCATACCCACATCTGCGGGACGAAGGTGAACTTCGGCAGGTACATGAGCCCGGAGGATATGCGGGCCGGCAGGACGTCCCGGTGCGGGCCGATGCATGCCACATCCGGCTACAGTGTCCCGACCACCTACGGCAACAGTTACCGCTACAGTGCGATGGGCTACACAACCCTGCTCGAGGGCGCGATGGCGCCGCTCGAGGCCCGCCACACCCATGAGGAGTTCCTCTACACCCCGCTCCAGGACACGATGGCAAACACCCTATTTGACGGGAACTGGGGGATCATGGAGGCGATACGCGACGGCGACACGAGGAGGGTTGCCGCCATCATCGCCTGGACGCTCCAGGCGGTGAAGGGGTTTGGCGTCAAACTCACGAACCCCGGCGGCACCGAGGCCTGGCAGTGGGGCAAGAACGTCTCGTGCATAAGGGATCCGGTGCCTTACTTTGAGGTGACGCCGGCAGAGATCATCACATCGGTCGTCGAAGCAAACGAGATGCTCGACCTCCCGCACTCTGTTCACATCCACGCAAACAACCTCGGGACGCCGGGGAACTACACCTGCACGCTTGGAACCCTCGGTCTCATACCCGACCTGAACCCGAAGCGGCAGACACTGTATGCCACCCACATCCAGTTCCACGCCTACGGCGGGTCGGGGTGGAAGGATTTCTGCTCGAAGAGCGAACCGATCGTGAGGTTCGTCAACATGCGCCCGCAGATCGTCATCGATATGGGGCAGGTGATGTTCGGGCGGACAACCACGATGACCGCTGACGGACCGATGGAGTTCAACCTCTACCGCCTCCATCACGAGAAGTGGAGCAACCACGACGTGGAACTCGAGACAGGTTCCGGGATCATACCGGTTCTCTACCGGCGCAAGAACCTGGTCAACTCGATCATGTGGGCTATCGGTCTTGAGCTCGCGCTCCTCACAGAGAGCCCCTGGCAGTGCCTGCTCACGACCGATAACCCGAACGGCGCGCCGTTCGTCAAGTACCCTGAGATCATAGCCCTCCTGATGAGCAAGAAGTACCGCGACGCCGAGTTTGCAACCATCCACCCCGATACAGAATCCCGGGTTCCCCTTCCGGCGATCGAGCGTGAGCTGGACTGGTACGAGATCGCTGTGATGACAAGGGCCGGCCAGGCGAAGGCGCTCGGGATCCAGGATCGCGGGAAGGGCCATCTCGGTCTGGGGGCCGAGGCAGACGTCGCCATCTACCCGATCAGGATCGACGAGACCGATCCATCGGTCGATTACGAGAGGGTGATCGAGGCTTTTAGCCGGACCGAGTACACGATCAAGCGGGGCAGGGTCGTCTCCCGGAAGGGTAAGTGCCTGGTCGACGGGAACAACGCCACGTTCTGGGTCAGGCCGGAGGTCTCCGATGACTATGATATGGAGAAAGACCCGGACTTCATCGAGAAGTTCGACCGTTACTACACGGTCAGGATGAGGAACTACCCGGTGCAGGAGGAGTACCTGAACCGTAACCGGTGCATCGAGACGGAGGCAGAGATATGAGGGTCACGCTCGCGATGAAGCCGGCTGCCAGGTCGTTCATCCCGATCGAGGCTGAGTCGATCATACCGAAGAACCTCCTCTCCGGTACTGATATCTCGGTCTGGAGGGGGAACCGGGAGCTCAGGCTCGATGAGGTCTTCTCGGTCTCCGTGGAGGGCGAGGCTGACCGGCCGGAGGATGTCGAGGTTGTCATATCCGGGGACGGCACGTTCCGGCTCAAACGGGTTGGCGAGTATATGGACGGCGGCAAGATCACCATCCTCGGCGATATCGGTATGCACTGTGGCAACTTCATGAGCGGCGGAACCATCGAGATCCATGGGAGCGCCGATGGCTGGCTCGGCCGGGAGATGGCGGGGGGCTCGATCATCTGCAGGGGTGATGCCGCAGACTACTGCGCGTCGGGATACCGCGGCGGGAGGAAGGGTATGACCGGCGGGACGGTGGAGGTCTTCGGTCGCGCGGGGGTCTTCCTGGCAGAGAACATCGCGGGCGGTGTTGTGACCGTGCATGGCGATGCCGGGGATATGCCCGGGGCGGAGATGCGTAGTGGCACGCTCATCATCCACGGGGATTGCGGCCGTCCGGCGGCGAACATGAAGGGGGGCTCCTGTTACGTCTACGGGACCGCGCATGGAATGATCCCCACGTTCAGGAAGATCGGGACGATTCAGCACGATGGGCAGATGCTTATCCACTTCACCGGGGATATAGCGAACCGAGGGAAAGGAAATCTTTTTGTGAAGGACTACAGATATCTGGAATGATGGTCAGGCACGAGTGCGGATTTGAGGCTCCGATTTATTGCAAGAAGTGCGGGAGGCCGCTGTCCAGCAACGAACGTACGGGTCTTTACTGCCCGCACTGTGGAAGAAGGGTGAGTATCCTGTGCCCCGGATGCGGGCGCCTCTGGTGATCAGATCCGGTTTTTTACCCACCGGACGTACTGGGCCCGCAGCTTCTGGACATCCCCCTCAGTCAGGTCTCTCTTCCCGGTTCGATGGAGATACGATTCAAGCTGCTCCACCACACATTCTGCATCCAGAAAGTCATCGGCATCCAGGTAGACGGGCGCATTCCCTGTGTTGATCACCTCACCGCAGGTCGGGCAGAGCCTCCAGCGCTGGTAGCGATCCAC
>JAAZIF010000115.1 GCA_012510335.1 Methanomicrobiales archaeon
CGGAGTGTTCCCGAAAAAAGCCTGCCGGTGGCGACCTCGCCCGCGTGCGGGTCAAACGATATATCGGTGACCATCATGCAGACAGGCCCTTTCGGGTCACACGTGAGCATACCCCTGCCCTCGGGGGACTCGTTATCACCGTGCCATATGATACCGACACGCCGCTTCTGGGCTTCTACGGGGTCAGGCAGGTGCTTGACCACCATATCGAGGAGCACGGCATGCAGGGGGCTTGATTTTGCGAGCCACTTCATGTCGCCGGTGTTGCACTTCTCGTAGACGTCCTTGAACGAGACACCGCTCTTCTGCATGTAGGGGACGGAGACCGCCCAGTTGTAGAGCGCGGAGCCGAACGCGACGGTGCCCTTCGCGGCATCCAGCCTCCAGCCCGCGTTGTACATCTTCTCGTTCATGCCCTTGATCAGCTTGTTGACCTTATCGATCACCCTCGCGAGGCGGATCTGCATCTCCTGCTCATCCACCTTCAGCTCGTTGATCAGGCGGTCCACCTTGTTGATGAAGAGAACCGGGCGGACTCCCTCCTTGAGCGCCTGGCGGAGCACCGTCTCCGTCTGGGGCATGGTCCCCTCGACGGCATCCACCACCACGACAGCGCCATCCACCGCACGCATGGCGCGGGTAACGTCACCCCCGAAGTCCACGTGGCCGGGTGTGTCGATCATGTTGATCAGGTACTCCCCGCCGCCGTATGCGTGGACCATCGAGACGTTGCTAGCATCTATGGTGATGCCGCGCGCCTGCTCCTCCTCATCGGAGTCCATGAAGAGCTGCTTGCCCGCAAGCTCCTCGCTGATCATGCCTGCCCCTGCGAGCAGGTTATCTGACAGGGTTGTCTTTCCGTGATCGATGTGGGCGACGATGCCGATGTTGCGGATATGGTCCGGCTTATCCATCAGGCTCGTCACCCGCTCTACCATCTTCTTTCGTCTGGTCATGGAACACCAAAAAAGTAAAGGGGCATTTAGCGTGCAGCCTTTGCGATACGCTCTCTCTCTTCCTTCTTCGAGACGGCGTAGGAGCGGGTGTCGCCGTTCGCGGCTGCGATCAACTCTTCTGCGAGCGCCTCGCTCACGCTCTTCTTCTTCTTGTGACTCGCCTGCAGGACGCCGTCGGTGATGAACCGCAGGGCGACGTCGACACGGCGCTGGGGCGCGGTATCCACCGACTTCGGGACGTTGATGCCGCCGTACTTCAGCCGGACCGTCTCCTCGCGTGGGCCGGTGTTCTCGACAGCCTCCACCAGCACCTGGATCGGGTTCTTCCCGGTCTTCTTGTGGATGATCTCAAAGGCATCCCTGACGATGCGGATGGCGAGTTCTTTCTTGCCGGTGTTCTGCTCTGTCTGCATCAGTTTGTTGATCAGGCGCTCGACTATCAGCATGTTGCTCTTATTGAACTGCTGACCGGCGAGCTTGCCGCAGGAGTGCGGCACGATCATAGCGTGCAGGTTCACGTAGCGGATGAGGCTTGGATCCTGGATCTCCACCTCGCTCATGTCCCAGCGGTTGAAGAGGAGCTTCTGGTTCTCGATCTCTGCTTCTGTCATGCTCCTCACCTCCGCGGCTTCTCCTTCCGCCCGATGACCATCTCATTGAGACTGACGTTATTCACCTTGGTTACGACAAACCGGACGCCGGGGATATCGCCCATGGACCGGCCCAGCCTGCCGCCGATCCCCTCGATCTCGACCTCGTCGTGCTCATCGATGAAGTTGATGGCGCCGTCTCCCGCTGCGAATGCGGTCACCTGCCGGCCGTTCTTGATCAGCTGAACCCGGACGCATTTGCGGATCGCGGAGTTCGGCTGCTTCGCTTCAACACCCACCTTCTCAAGAACAATCCCGCGTGCCTGCGGTGCTCCCTCAAGGGGGTCTGATTTTACGTCAAGCCCGAGCTGGCGCCTGGCGTAGGTGGGGTCACGCCATCTACGCGCCTTGGCGTCGCGCATCTGTTTTCTGGCTGCAAATTTACCTTTTCCCATCGAATACCCTCGTATCAACTGAATTTGTGGATAGGAGCAACTCCTGGTGTGCTGAAAAAGAACGCGCGTTACAGATTTATATATTGTGGAACCCACTTGCGCGCCGATCTCTCGCCTTATCTATTTGATCGGGAGATGATATAATATTATATCCAGGCGGGCAATCTTCATTGATGATAACCCGGATATACAAGGAGGTTTTTTTCGAAGCGACTCATCGCCTGATCCACTATCGGGGAAAGTGTTTCCGGCTACACGGTCATCAGTGGCGGGTGGAGGTCTGGATCGAGGGGACGGCTGATGAGCACACCGGTATAGTCCTCGATTACAACTGTATAAAGGAGATCGTGGGCCGGTTCGACCATCAGGTGATCCTCAACGCCGAAGACCCCATGGTGGCGAGCATCGAGGCCTTCCACCCGGTCGTCACCACGCCCGGTGACCCGACGAGCGAACTCATCGCCGGGCTGATCGCGGATATGATCGACGCCGATGCCGCGCGGCAGGAACTCGACGCCCGTGTGGCAAAGATCCGGGTCTGGGAGTCGACGTCCTGCTACGCAGAGCGCGCGTATGATCGTCAGTGAGATATTCCGGAGCCTCCAGGGTGAAGGAAAGAACCAGGGCCGGCCCTGCACCTTCATCAGGCTCACCGGTTGCAACCTAAGGTGTGCCTGGTGCGACACCTCCTACGCCTATGAGGGTGGGGAGGAGATGAGCGCCGCAGAGGTTCTCGATCACGTCTGGCTGGAGAATGGTGAGCATATCTGCATCACCGGCGGGGAGCCGCTCCTCTGGGCGGATGAAGTTCTTGATCTCCTCAGGAAGTTTGCCGTCCATGGCTACAGCGTCGATATAGAGACGAATGGCACCCTGGATTTCCGGGAGATGCAACCCTTCGCCTCCATCTGCATGGACGTCAAGTGCCCATCGTCGGGGGAGGAGAGCGATCTCTCTCTCCTCCAGTACATAACGCCCCGCGACTCCGTCAAGTTCGTTGTCGCGGATGAGGCCGACCTCCTCTACGCCCGGGGGGTGATGGATCACTGCGAGATCCGGGGTGAGGTTTTCATATCGCCGGTCGA
>JAAZIF010000116.1 GCA_012510335.1 Methanomicrobiales archaeon
CCGACGATCCTCGGTATGCCGTTTCATGAGTATATGTGGCGGGGAGAGGAGGGGCAGATCGGTGAGCGGAGGGGCGACGTGCGGGCGATATACGAGCAGCCGCTACGGTCAATCGACCTTTTGCAGGCGTACAACGCGACCCTGCTCTACGTGGGTGCCGAAGAGCGTGATCGCTACGCGGTCTCGCTCCCGACCGGGGCGCTCGAGATCATCTATGATTCCAGGGACGTTCAGATATACCGGATCCCGGCATAACACCGCCGGATCATGGACAGGAGCGCTCGGAGATTATCGGGCCGCGCCTCTGCCGGCACAGCCAGATGACAAACCTTTATCTCTCGTCCTATTGACATAATAGAGCACATTCGATCAGCTACGCTACTGATGAATGATGACGGGGCGGAGACACCCGCCCCTGAAAGAGGTGAGTTATGGCAAAGGCATACGTGAAATTTGAGACTCCAGAGGAGATCCAGAATAAGGCTCTTGAAGCCCTTGAGGTAGCAAGAGATACCGGCAAGGTGAAGAAAGGGTCCAACGAGGCGACAAAGGCAGTAGAACGGAGCACCGCCCAGCTGGTTCTTATAGGATCGGATGTTGAGCCTGAGGAGATTGTAATGCATCTGCCGCCGCTCTGCGACGAGAAGCAGATCCCTTTTATCTATATCACGAAACAAAACGATATCGGATCTGCAAGCGGCCTTGAGGTCGGTTCGGCGGCCGCTGCTATCGTCAAACCAGGAAAAGCAAAGGATCTCGTCGAGGAGATCGCAAAGCAGATATCTGCTCTGAGAAAGTGAGGAGATAAGTATGGCAAGCGACGGAACGCCCGCAGAAGTTATCGAGATCGTCGGCCTCACCGGCATGCATGGCGAAGCCCAGCAGGTGAAGTGCCGGGTTCTTGATGGCCCGAATAAGGGGCGGATCATCACCCGCAACACCGTGGGCCCCATCAGGGAGGGAGACATCATCTCGCTGCTCGAGACCGAGCGTGAAGCCAAGAAACTCTCGAGGCGATGACGATGGTCGATAGGTACATCTGCAGTTTCTGTGGAGGGATCCTGGAACCCGGCACCGGCAAGATGTTTGTCAGGCGGGACGGGACTATATACTACTTCTGCAGCAGCAAGTGCCAGAATAACTACAGGCTCGGCCGGGTGCCGCGCCGCGTTCAGTGGACCGCGGCCGGACGGCGGGCCCGCGGCAAAGAGTGAGTGAGAATGGATCGCACGTTTGTTATGGTCAAACCAGATGGTGTCCAGCGCGGGCTCATCGGGGAGATCATCTCACGGTTTGAGGCAAAAGGGCTGAAACTTGCGGCGGCAAAACTCGAACACCTCCCCGAGGAGCGGGTTGTCGAGCAGTACCGGGAACACCTGGAAAAACCCTTCTTCCCCGGGCTTAAAGCCTATATCATGGGTGGACCCTGTTTCCTGATGGTCTGGGAGGGAAAAGAAGTGGTCGCGGTCGTCAGGATGATGATCGGCGCCACAAACCCTGCCGAAGCAGCCCCGGGTTCAATCCGCGGCGACTTTGGCCTTGATATCGGGCGGAACGTGGTCCACGCATCCGACTCGCCCACAAGCGCCATGCGCGAGATCGCTATCCACTTTGAGCCGGCCGGGCTGATCGATTACTCCAAGATCGACGAATCTGTCCTCTACGAGTGAGCGCCGGGGATAACTTCTTTTTTGGGGTCAGTCCTCCCTTCTGCGGTGAGACGAATGCACCCCCGAATAATGAGAGAGAGAGGGAACCCAATCATACCGGGTGCTTGAGGTAGAACGCGGGGTTGTGATCCCCGATCCGCTGAGAGCCCCGGGAGCCAGGCCTCAGGGTATGGAGAACTCCTGCAGACCGGCATTTTCCGAAAGAAAAGCTTTTGATTCTGCCGCAAAACCGCAAGTGCTAATAGCAAACCTGCTACATATCTGATCAACTCATGGCGGATCTCCTGAGTTTTGCGCTGCTGAGCTTCTCCTCGATCATAATCGTAGTAAACCCGCTCGCCGCCACCCTGATCTTCGTCTCCCTTACCGGCACGATGGACGGGGCATCAAAACTCAAGGTCGCGCGGGACTCAACTGAGTTTGCCCTGGTCATCCTCCTCATCTTCACCGTCGCCGGCGGATGGATCCTCCAGCTCTTCGGCATCTCCATCGAGGCGTTCCGGATCGCCGGCGGCCTTCTCCTCTTTGGCATCGGCATGGATATGGTCTATGCAAAGACGTCAAGGACGCAGATGACCGCGACCGAGAAGTACGAAGGCCAGGATGCAGACGATATCGCGGTCATGCCGCTTGCGATCCCGATGATCACGGGGCCAGGTGCCATAACATCCGCTATAGTGCTCATGAACGAGGCGGTTGCGATGGGGGTTGCCGCGATCGCCGTCGTCCCGGTGGCTGCCGTGACAGCCATAGGGATCACCTACACCATGATGCGCCACTCAGACGTTATCGTCCAGCGCATCGGCCAGCGGGAGTATCGCGCCGTCAACCGGCTGATGGGCATGCTCCTCATCGCTATATCAGTCCAGTTCATCATCATCGGGCTTCGGACGGCCTTTCCCATCCTCACCGGAGGTTCTGCATGAAACATAATCTATCACTCGCAGGAGCAGCCCTGATCAGCGGTTGCATAATTGTGGGCGGGATCCTCATCGGAGCGCTGACGTTCTCGGTCGAGATCCCGTTTGCCCCCTACATCATGATGATCCTGACCGCTCTCATCGTCTTCGGCGCCGCCATGCTCATCCTCTCCCGCAGGATCGGGAGTGGCCCGTCCCTGTGATGGCGCCTGCCCGGATAGCTGAGCAGGTCGCCGCAGCGGGAGCCCTTCTCATCCGGATCTCCTATAGCACCCTATCAGGCCAGATTATGCTCATCTTCACTTTCGGGCTTCACGAGTGACCTTTATCAGAGACTGCCCTCCAATTTACTGGATCAATGCGAGGAGACCAGCACGTCTATATCAGTCTCGCCACGGTCGGACTCCTCATAGCCCCCTGGCTCACCGTCCTCGATCCGGTCCTGATCGCCGTCCTCCTCTTCGGCATCTTCGTGGGTTCACTTGCACCTGATGCGGACGCCGCCGATGCAGCGATCTTCAACGGTCGGTTTGGCAGGGTGAAGGGGAAACGCGGGCAGCTCGTGAACGGTCTTGCCGTTGTGCTCCCGATCTTTGGCTACACCATCAGGTACCTCATCTACTACCCGCTCTCGCTCGTCTTCACGCTCATCCTCCGGAAGAGCTACCGGCACCGGCACCGCGGGCTGCTCCACTCGCTCGCGGGCGTTGGGCTGACCGCCCTCCTCCTCTCAGGCTACCTGGCACTCATCCTCGCGTGGTCCGGGATCTCCCTCGCCCTCCTCCCTGCCTTTGGGGCTGCATTCCTTGCAGGATGCATCCTCCACCTCATCGAGGACTCATGCACCCCGGAGGGAATCGCCTGGCTCTACCCCTTCTCCCGGCGGCGCCTGGCAGGCCGCGTCCTGACATGGGGGAGCCTCGAGGTGCGCCCGACGGTCTTTGCCATAGTGCTCGCACTCGCCGCGGCCGCGATGCTAATCGCACCGTTTGTGACGGGTGCGAAGGCGGAGGAACTCGGGCTGCTCGCAGCAGGCATCGCTCTCCTCCTCTGGATCCTCTTCATACTCGCCTGCCGCGTGCGGCGCCTCTGACCGATACAATATCTATACGTATCCTGGCGATCAACGACTCTCTATGTATCGTCTCGTCTGCGTTCACTGTGCTGCTACCTACGCACCGGACCAGATCATATACACGTGCAACCGCTGCGGGCACCTGCTGGCCGTCGAGTACGACCTGGACGATATCGAGGTCTTCCGGGGCGAATGGGATCGCCGGCCCCTCTCGGTCTGGCGCTACCGCGAGATCCTCCCCGTGCGGGGCGAACCGATCTCTCTCCAGGAAGGTGGCACGCCGCTCTACCACTTAAAGGAGATCGGGAGAGAACTCGGCCTCCCCGAACTCTACGCCAAACATGAGGGCATGAACCCGACCGGCTCGTTCAAGGACCGGGGCATGACCGTGGGCGTCAGCATGGCGTGCCAGCTCGGGATGACGAGCGTCGCCTGTGCAAGCACCGGGAACACATCCGCGAGCCTTGCCGCATACGCGGCGAGAGGAGGAATCCCCTGCGTAGTCCTCCTGCCGGCGGGGAAGGTGGCCCTCGGCAAGGTCGCCCAGGCGCTGATGCATGGCGCACGGGTCATATCCATCCGCGGCAACTTCGACCGGGCGCTTGAGATGGTACACGAACTCTGTATCAGCCACGGCCTCTACCTCTTAAACTCGGTCAACCCCTACCGCCTGGAGGGGCAGAAGACGATCGGGTTTGAGGCGGTCGACCAGCTCGGCGATGTTCCCGATCGGTTTGTCCTCCCGGTCGGAAACGCAGGAAACATCTCCGCGGTCTACAAGGGGCTCCGGGAGCTTGAGGCGCTCGGGCTCATCGACCGGCTGCCTATGATGACCGGGATCCAGGCGGCCGGCTCACAGCCGGTGGTAAAAGCGATAGAAGAGAACCTCAATGTACTGATCCCTGAACCGGAGCCCGAGACCGTCGCGACCGCCATCCGGATCGGCGCCCCGGTGAACGCCGAGAAGGCGCTCGTCGCCATCCGCGCAACCGGCGGGACGGCGGCGGCCGTGACCGACGACGAGATCCTCTGCATGCAGCGCGACCTTGCGCGTATGGAGGGGATCGGGGTCGAACCTGCCTCTGCGGCCTCGGTCGCCGGGATACGGAAACTTGCCGAGGAGGGGTCGATCGATAGAGACGAGCGGATAGTCTGTGTGGTGACCGGTCATCTCCTGAAGGATCCCGAAACAGTGGTACGACAATGCGAACCTCCACTCGAGATCGACGCAGATCTGCACTCCTTGCTCTCTGCCTTGCGCTTATAGCCCTCAGCGTCCCGGTGTCAGCGGAGGAGGCGATCTTCCAGGTGCTCCCCGGCGGCACCGCTTACGAGGCGTCGGTCCGGGTTACGGCGGGCGAGTATACGTTCTGGAGTCCGGGGGTTCTGGGGGAGCGGGTTCCGCTCCAGGTCGAGGATATCGAGGTGCTCGGTCCCGAAGGCCCGGTCGAGTACCGAGACAGGGGCAGGGGTGCCATCACCTTCCCGGAGGGCAACTACACCATCTCCTACCGCGCCCCCCTGCGGGACAACCACTTTGTGGCGGCCTTCGATGAGCCGTATTCTGTAAAGCTCATCCTCCCCCCCGGGCTTGACGTCAAAAACCCGCTCCTCGGTATGGTCACCCGCGGCGCTGTCACCTCCCCGGGACCGAACGGGACACAGGAGATCGCCTGGAACCAATTAAAGGTCGTGGAGGTCCGGTTCTACACACCGGAGCGTGAGATCCTGCTCACCACCTTTGGCACCATATGGCTCTCGGTCGCTATCATCCTGCTCCTTCCCTTCGCCGTCTCATGGAGGAGGGGGCACCGGTGATCGAGGTCATCGCTGCCTCGTTCCTGATCGGGCTCTCCGGGGCCGCATCCCCGGGCCCCATGACCGCCTCGGTCCTCGGCCTTGGAGCGCGTCGTCCGGGGCCGTTCGTCGCCGGGTTGATCGCGGGCCACGGCATCCCGGAGGCGGCCATGGTTGCGGCCATAGCTCTCGGCGTGCGCGATATCCCGTACATCAACCTCGTTGCGATCTCAGGATCGGTTGTCCTGGTTGCATTCGGTATAATGCAGTTCCTCCGCGCTGATAATGCCGCCGCCGCGAGTGAAGAGACCAGGATGCCGTTTGCCATCGGGGTGGTCTGCACCCTCGGCAACCCCTACTGGTGGGTCTGGTGGCTCACGTTCGGTGTTGGGTTTCTCGCGCTCCATCCATCATTCATCGCGTTCTACGTCGGGCATATCGGTGCAGATATCGCCTGGCTCGGGCTCCTCGCAGTCGCGGTCTCACGGGGGGCAAACATCATCGGGCCGCATTACAAAAGGGTGGTGCAGGCGAGCGGACTTGCCATGGTACTCTTCGGGCTGTACTTCGCCGTGACGATCTTTCTGGCCTGAGGAGGCGGTGGTCACCGCCTTCCGGAGCCCCTCATGCATCTCCGCGTGTGGTGGCGATAGATCATCACGCACCCGTAAGATGCGGCAAAATGGCCCACAAAGACCACCCCGGGCGGAGAGGACGGTCCTACAGTACAGCCAGGCAGGATATTCAGACTTATTAGTACAAGAAGAAACATTCATATCACCAAATCGACAACAGAAAGAGTATGATGAGATTCCCGGTAAGCCGCCTCTTCTGCCTTGCCCTC
>JAAZIF010000117.1 GCA_012510335.1 Methanomicrobiales archaeon
CCGGGCGATCCGACCCTCGTCAAGCCCGGTCATCCGGTGATAACTCCGGTGGTGTTTCACCTCGACGAACGTGGTTACGCCGCCTTTCCTCGCGATGGCATCCACCTCGTGCTCCCCGCAGTGACCGGCAAGGATGCAACCGGTCTCAACCTCATAACCGTGCTCCTGGAGTAGGATGCGCACGTACTCCTCGAAGTCAGGCTTCGGGCGGATGAGGGAGAGAGCCTTCCTGAGGTCAAGCCGGTGCGCTACGGCAGGGCGGACGACGCTCGCCCGGGTGCGGATCATCCGGAGGACCGTTGTGGTCTTCACCCCATCCGGCACCGCTTCCTCGATCTCCGCGGCGATCCGATCGGCGTCCTCCTCGCCGACGCCCATGTTCCTGAGCGTCCGCCACACCCGCCCGCGTTCGAACGGTTGCAGGCTGCCGTCGACCTTCGTGACGTACTTCATCAGGTAGGGTATCGGTGAGGTTCTTATGAATAGCGATCGTTCTCGACCCCACGCGCGACCGGGACGCACCCTTATAGTCTCGTGGATCCAACAGCGTTATGAGATAATGGATGCTCTGCAACGCCCGGTTGTCCTGATCCTCGGTGCAGGGGCGGTCGGCCTCTCCTTTGCCGGCAGGCTCGCAGGGGTGGCAAGGGTCTATGCGGCATGCCGCCCGGTGCATGCCAGTGCCATACGGGAGCGCGGTCTCGCTATGGAGGGGGCCTGGGGGGCCGGCACCATATACGGGGTAACACCAATCACAGGTCCGGAGGAGGTACCGGACGGGGTTGATTTTGTCATTATAACCGCGAAAGGGACCGATACCCTGGCGGTCGTCCGGGAGTATGCCGGGGTGATCCAGGGCCGGCCGGTGGCAAGCCTCCAGAACGGCATTGGAAACGAGGATATCATCGCTCACTACACCGATATCGTCATCGGCGGGACCGTGACGACGAACTTCTCGGTGGTTGGACCGGGGCATGTCCGGGTCTTGAGCGAGAGCGCGCCCGCCTCATTCGGGGTATGGTCGGGGGACGCTGGCAAGGCGCTCGATGGGCTTATATCGATCATAAGGGCGGCCAAAATCCCGGTCGAGAAAAGCCCTGACATACGGTCCGGGAAATGGGCAAAGGCGCTCCTAAACATAGCGGTAAACCCGATCTGCGCCATCCTCAGGGCGCCTGTCGGGGCGGCCGGTGATCCGGATATCCGCGGGATCATCGCCGGCCTCATACGTGAGGCCTTCGCCGTTGCTGATGCAGAGGGGGTCAGCCTCCCCTGGGCGACCGCCGATGATTACCTCGCCCACCTCTTCTCGGTGCAGGTTCCCGACTTTGCCACGGTCTATCCCTCCATGTACTACGATATCCTGCAGGGCCGCCGGACCGAGATCGACCTACTCAACGGCTACGTGGCACGCCTCGGGAAACGCCACGGCATCCCGACACCGCAGAACCAATGCATCGCCGGCCTCGTCCGCTACATCCAGGCATACCCCGGGGTACCGTAAGGGGCTTATTTCTCACTCAACCTTTCAGCGAGCCTCCGGGCCGCTTCGCGCGCCTTCGCCTCGGTCCTCCAGAGCCCCGTCCTGCCGGCCTCTTCTCCTTCCTGGCTGTAGAGCACCACGTAGTAGCCGCCGTCCTGGCGTGCGAACCTGACCTCACCGACGATGCCGGGAGCATACTCATGCATACACTGAGGTTACGGGCGTCGGGGATATGAGGGTTCCCGTGTGGCCGGCAGTGCTTTTCGGGTTGAACCCTGCCATCCACCTCGCTCGAGAGGGACTCTGATGTCTGGAGGTTTGATCGGGCGATCGTAGAGGTCGCTATGCCGGCGGCATAGAGGGGCCCCCCGCTCCCCCTCACAACGCCAGCGGGATCCCGAGGAGATGCAGCACCACCGTGATCAGCACGCCGAAGATTCCGCCAATGGCGCAGATGAGAACGGTGATCAGGTTTATCGGTATGTCGGGTCGGCCGGCTATGCTCATCAGGTTGAGGAAGTTGATGACCCAGAGGAGGATCACACCCACTACAGCGTTGATGATGAGCCCGGTGACACTTTTGACCATTTTGTATAGGATATAGGCGATAACGACCACTAGTATCAGGGCAAGCAGCGTTGCGAAGAAGCTCATACAGCCCGTGTGTTGCACCAGGTATTGAAACCTTCGTGGGTACCTGGAGGCAGCCCAGAATCTCGACCCGGCGGGCACACTCAGCAAGCGGGAGAGGAATACGGTGGCCTCACCATCGTGGGTGATTGTTGCACTGCCCCGACCCTGCAAGGAGGATCTTTCTGCCCGGGCCGGGTTTCTTCTCAAGGAGGGTCACCTTCCTCCCTTCTCCTGCCGCCCTCAGGGCGCAGAAAGGTCCGGCAGCCCCTCCCCAGATGATCGCGATGGTGATGGCGTCATTCAAGGCAATCGTCTGTATACCTGTGCTTCCCGGATGAGCATCAGCATTGGGGTGCTGTAGGCCGGTATGCATATAGGGATCGGGGTTCCCGGTAGGAGCGATACCATGTATACCACCAGATTACTTCTCGTCGTGGGGGTGCTGCTCGCGCTCCTCATCACCCCTGGATCAACCGCGCTTCCGGATATCTCCAGCCCCTGCCGGCAGGTGATCCGGGTGAGCAACCCCTCCGGGACCGATGGTCTTGAGGTCTTCTTCAATGCGACATATCTCCC
>JAAZIF010000118.1 GCA_012510335.1 Methanomicrobiales archaeon
CGGTTAAAGCCGTCAGGGCGGTGAACCCTGATGTGAGAGTCCTGACCGGGGCGGGGATCCAGTCGGGTGAGTGCGTAAAGATAGCGGTCGATCTCGGAACCTTCGGCGTCCTGCTGGCATCGAGCGTGGTCAAGGCCGACGACCCCGGGGCAGTCCTCAGGGATCTCGTCTCGCTCATATAGTGTGCTTTGTTTCCCCTCATCCTGCGGATACTGATGCATACAGCAGCCTCACGCACTCGCTTGCGGAGTTCTGCCGGGAGGAGGTTTGCGTGGGCACCCGAGGCTGCGCTGCACCTGAATATCCGGGTGAGATGCTCGCGGACTTCACGCTATAAGCGATATAAGGTCGTGCTTGGTTATGACACCGCACACCTTCCCCTTCTCAAGCACCAGAACCGCATGGTTGTGATGCAGGAGATGGACGATCATATCGATGGGCGCCGTCGGGGGTATCGTCGGGAAACCCGGTTCCATACAATCCCGCACAAGTTTCTGGTGCGTCTGGTGGAATCCCCATTCTTCCATGGCGTTCATGATCGCAGATTCGGATATGCAGCCTACAGGAACCCCGTTATCGAGCACCGGCAGCTGGGAGATGCTGTTCTGGCGCATGATATCGACAGCATGGTTGATAGGCCCGCCGGGGGCGACAGCGAGCACAGATGAGGTCATCACATCGACCGCCGTTATGGTCGAGCGCTCCGCAGCCTGAAGGACTTCCACGATCCTCGCGAGCGTGCTGACCCTCGGGTCTACACTGCCGGATTCGATCCGCGCGACCATGGACTGGCTGATTCCGGCCATGCGGGCTACATCTGCCTGCTTCAAGCCCATACGGATCCTCTTCTCCCGCAGTTCGGCCGGGGTGGGTATATCCATGTTATTACTGTAAGTAATTTTTTTATTTATACGTTTGCTCTCCCGATGCACGGGCGGGCTCCCTGGAAGAAGAATAGTGATTGCAGGGAGTGGGAGGAGTAAGCCTCCTTCTGTTCAGTGCGGCATTCAGCTGCGCGCCATACCCGGGCGGATGCCAGACGATCCATCTGCCCTGTTCTGGCTTGCACCCGCAGGGATTCACCGTTTCATCGTATCCTGCCGCTGCGTTCAACGAGATGCTTGCGCCTCTCGCCCCCATTGACGGGGGCTCGATCGTCTCATAACTGGCGGCAGGCCGTGTCGTTTCTGTGTCATTGCCGTGACTCTCGCCACCCGCACTTGCATGCGGCTGCGTGTCTGGCCGGTGGGAGGACTTTCCTCAGCAGCACAGGAGATGTGCCACCGTCGGCCGCACTCTCCCTCTCCTCTATAATATCCACGCGAGAGAATATATACCCGCGGTTCCCAGCCCCGGGCCGCCTCCGTATCGCAGGAGGATCTCCGGACCGATCGTGCATCCCGCGCAGTATCGGGATAAGCTTATATACTCAGGACTGGATCCTCCCCCGGGTGTCATTCGTGGGGGGGAGTGAGGTCTGTACGTACTTCGAGCTTGCGGCGATCTTTGCGGCATTAATTGCCGTAACCACGCTTTTTTCGCTCGTCTCGCTTGGGACGGGCGCCATGGGCTGCGGGCCGGCGGCGGGCGCGTATCCGGTCCTGACCGGCGGCGAACCTCATATCGCGCAGGCCGGGGAGATCACCGGCTTCCTCTCAGTCCCGGAGACCTCCGGGATCCTCGTAGATACCCTTGCCTTCCGCATCATCCATACAGGTGAGGGCGGGGCCATCGATCTATCGAGGGTCACCGTGACGGTCCTGGCCGGGGACTACCTTGAGATACTTGCGCGGTCCAGGGAGACCCTTCCCGAACCGGGTATGTGGTCGGCAGCACCGCTCCCTGACGACGATGCATTATTCAGGCCCGGTGATGAATGCACGATCCTCCTCCGTCTCGACCGCCCCGCCCCTGCCGATGGCGGTCTGATCATTAAGATGCGCCCCGAGGGGAGCAGGCCCTGCACGATCACGGGGCCGGTCAGGCTTCTTGATAAAGAGTAAAAGTATTCAATGCCGCACGATCCATTCTGATGAGAATGCTGACCGGAAAAGAAGGCAGAGCGGCAGTAGACCTGGCGAGGAGCAGCATCGAGAGGGCTGTGGAAGGCAGGCGGCCGTCGCTTCAAAACCTCCCGCCGGCCTTCCAGGAGAGGCGCGGCGTCTTTGTAACGATCAGGCGGCAGGGGCAGCTCCGCGGATGCATCGGCCTCCCGTACCCCACAGCACCGCTCGGTGAGGCGATCGTCGAGGCGGCCATATCGGCAGCCCTTGAGGATCCCCGGTTCATGCCGGTATCCCCACGGGAGCTCGACGATATAGATCTCGAGGTGACGGTGCTCACAGAGCCCCGGACGCTTGACTGTCCGCCGGAAGAGCGGCCTGACTGTATAGAGGTCGGGAGGCACGGCCTGATCATAAACGGGCTCGGGAGAGGAGGGCTTCTCCTCCCGCAGGTTCCGGTGGAGTGTGACTGGACCAGCACCGAGTTCCTCGACCAGACCTGTCTCAAGGCCGGGCTCCCGGCCACGTGCTGGAGGCGCGACGACGTCGCCGTGCAGGTCTTTGAGGGGCAGATATTCAGCGAAGAGGCGGTTTAACCCGGATGACAATAACTTTTGAGGTCATACACAAAGATATCGCCGGAAGGGTCGGCAGACTCAGGGTGAACGGCAGAACGGTCCGGACTCCCGCTCTCCTCCCGGTCATCAACCCCCACCTCCCCCTGGTGACCCCGCGCGAGATGCAGGAGATGGGGGTCGAGGCCCTGATCACGAACGCCTACATCTTCAGGCGGAGCGCTGAGTTCTGCGATAAAGCGCTCGCGGAAGGGCTCCA
>JAAZIF010000119.1 GCA_012510335.1 Methanomicrobiales archaeon
GATATCTACCCCTGCCGTGTGGCAGGCTTCTCCCGCACCCTCGATGCCGACCCGTTCCGGTCGGGTGACAGGGTCGCGGGATGCCTGACAGCAAGAGAACTGGTGCGGGAGTGTTACGGGGAGGAGATCGGGGTGGAGAGCACCTGCCCGCTCGATGCGGTGAGAAGCGAGCCCTTCATCGCCCGGTGCTGCCGGAGCGAGCGGGGAGGGCTTCGCCACTGGAACGGCATGTTCGGTGCGGTGGTTCACTGGGGTGCGTCACCGAGGGAGATCGCAGAGGCTGTCGTAAACGTCGCGGCAGCATGGAGGGATGGGGATGGTTAAGTTAGCTATAGTTGAAGGCGACGGCATAGGGCACGAGGTCATACCTGTCGCCCGCGATATCCTCGCGGCCATGCGCCCTGACTTTGAGTTCTTCGATGTAGAGGTGGGCTACGGGCTCTGGGAGAGAACCGGGTGCGCCTGCGGGGAGGAGGCGATGGCTGATCTGGGATCGGCAGACGCTATCCTCTTTGGGGCAATCACGACACCGCCTGACCCCGATTACAGGAGCGTCCTCCTGCAGATCAGGCATGACCTCGACCTCTACGCAAACGTCCGCCCCATACAGGGGAGGGGTGTTGATATCGTCATCGTGCGGGAGAACACCGAGGGACTCTACTCCGGCATCGAGTGGGCCGAACCGGATCGGGCCTGCACGGTCCGGGTCGTCACCCGGCAGGGGAGCGAGCGTATAGCCAGGTATGCCTGCACCCTCGCAAAGTCCCGCCGGCACCTCACCATCGGCAACAAGGCAAACGTCCTGAAGTCAGACTGCCTCTTTGTCGATGTCTGCATGTCTGAAGCCGCCAGGGCAGATGTTCCCTGCAAGGCCTGCTACATCGATGCGCTCTGCCTCGACGTCCTGATACACCCCGACCGCTACGACGTCATAGTGACGACTAACATCTTCGGCGACATCCTCTCCGATGCAGCGGCTTACCTGGTGGGGGGGCTTGGTATGCTCCCGAGCGCGAATATCGGGGAGCGTCACGCCCTCTTTGAACCGGTGCATGGGAGCGCTCCTGATATAGCGGGTCTAAACCTGGCAAACCCCATCGCGGCTATCAGGAGCGCCGCGATGCTGCTCGATCATATCGGTGACCATACATCTGCAGCAGCCGTCGAGGGGGCGATCTGTCGGGTGGTTGATGCGGGTATCCGGACCCCGGACATCGGCGGCACTGCCGGTACCAGGGAGTTCGGGGCGGCGGTGCTCCGTGAGGTGGAGCAGAGGAAGGGGCTTAACATTACTGAGTTGAAGGGTATGTTATGGTGCGGGTAGGGTGCCACGTCTCCATCGCCGGCTCGATCGATCTCGCGGTCGGGAGGGCGCTTGAGCGGGGCTGCGATACGTTCCAGATCTTCTCGAGAAACCCCCGGGGCTGGAAGGCGAAAGACCTTGATCCCGGGGTGGTCGATGCGTTCCGGGCGGCGGTTGATGCAGCAGGGATCGGCCCGGTAGTCGACCACATGCCCTACCTCCCAAACCCGGCATCGCCTGACGATGCTATATATGAAAAGTCGGTCACGGCGCTCACCGGGGAACTTGAGCGGTGCAGCCTCCTCGGTATACCCTTCCTCGTGACCCACCTCGGGCATCACCGAGGTGCCGGAACCGACGCGGGGCAGGAGCGGATCATAGCCGCTATAGACCGGGCGCTCGCCGATGCGGGGGAGGGGGATGTGATGCTCCTCCTCGAGAACACCGCCGGTGAGAAGAACAGCATGGGTTCGAGCATCGCGGAGCTCGCCCTGATCCGGGAGGGGATCGATTCAAGGGAGCGGATCGGGATCTGCTTTGATACATGCCACGCCTTCGCCGCCGGCTACGATCTCAGGACGACGGATGCGGTTGGCGCGGTCTTCGGGGAGCTTGATGACCTGATAGGCCTTGAGCATATCCGGGTCATCCACCTAAACGACAGCAAGGGCGATCTCGGGGGCGGGCTTGACCGACACGAGCATATAGGGCTCGGGGCGATCGGGGAAGAGGGGTTCCGTCATATCCTCCGCCACCCGGCCGTCCGGGCCCTCCCGCTCATATGCGAGACCCCGGTGGATGAACGAAGGGATGATGCCGGGAATATCGAGAAGGTCCGGGAACTTGCGAGCCAGTAGGGCGGCATGATCTCCCTCTTATCATCGCAGGGGAGGACTGATCCCGGCCGGGGGAATCTCCCCCGGATTAAACCTATTCTATCCTGTCCAGATGAACATCCACCTGCGGCAGGGCAATCTCAATCCCGGCCTCTCCAAACGCTTTTATGACGTCGCGGGCCAGATCCCACTGGACCCGCCAGTAGTCCGGCGTCTCCGTCCATGCCCTCAGAACGAGGTTTACCGAAGACTCGGCCAGCTCGCTGACGATGACCGCTGGTTTTGGCGATGGGAGCACCGCCTCGTGGGCTGCCATCAGGTCTGTGGCGACCCTGATCGCCAGGTCAAGGTCGCTGTCATAGGCGACCCTGACCCTGACCTCGGCACGGCGGGTCTTCATGCGGCTGGAATTGATCACCGGGCTTCCCCAGACAAGGGAGTTCGGGATGGTTATGTAGGTGTTGTCGGCCTTCAAGAGTTCGGTCGCCATGATGCCGACCGCGGTGACCTTCCCGGATATACCCTTGATCTCGACGAGCTCACCCTTATCGATGGGACGGAGGGCCGCCACCCAGATCCCTGCGGCAAGGTTGGTGATGGTATCCTGGAGGCCGAAGCCGAGGATGAGCCCTATCGCCGCCGAGAGCCCGATCACCATGGATGAGATGTCGACCCCGAGTGTCGCGAGGACGACAAGGATGACTATCACGTAGAGCAGGATCGAGAGGAAGCGAACAAGAAACTCGGTGACCAGTTCGGGCAGGTGCGAGGCCCGGGTGAGACCTTTCTTAAAGGCAGAGATGAGCACCCTCACCACAATCCACCCGATCACGGCGACAATCACGGCGAAGATGGCTCTTTCAAGCGTAATGTCAGAGAGCGGAATAGCGGTGGTGCTGAGAATATCTGCGAGATCCATACATGAAGAGTGGCGCGGCGGATCAGATAATACTACACGGCCTGATCTGGAAACGCGACCATAGGGTGCCATCCGGGGATGCGCGGGAGTGATCCGCCGCCTCTCGC
>JAAZIF010000390.1 GCA_012510335.1 Methanomicrobiales archaeon
ATGTTTCACACGGGCGCCCAGCACTTGCAAATCGCTGCTTTGTTCCCCGGGCATACGCCCGATTTTAAAACCGCCGCCCATATTCAAGATTTCAACATCGGGGAATTCCCGAACCAGGTCCAAATTCATCTTGCTGACTTTCTCCCAGACGGCGGGATCGGATCCGGAGCCGATATGCGAATGCAGCCTGGAAATGCGCAGATCATAGTGTTTCGCCAGGGCTTTGATCTTATCAATATAATCGATCCAGATCCCAAAGCTGGAAGAGGGTCCGCCAACATTGGCACGATTGGCATGGCCGCTGCCGATACCGGGATTGATGCGAACGCTCAAGGAAGTGCCGGGGTATTTCTTTGCATAACTTTCCAACTGATGCAGAGAGCTGGCATTAAAAATCATACCTTTTGCCAGTAAATCTGCAAGTCCCTTGGCCATTTCCTGAGCCGTCAGCAGAATTTTATCGCCGGAGATACCCGAATGCAGCAGGCGCCGGACTTCCCACTCCGAGCTGGCATCGAAGTGAATGCCCATGCTATCAAAAAGGCGCAGGATATAAGAATTGGGATTTGCTTTTATTGCGTAACGGACTCTTAATCCGTAGGCATTTGGAAAAGCCAAAGCCTGTTCTGCCGACTTGCGCAATTTTTCTTCGCTATATACATAAAGAGGAGTCCCGTAGATTTCGGCAATCTTGCGAACTTGATCAGGAGTCAAAAATTTGGGTTTGTGCATATACTCTGTATCCTTTTGTATATCCTTGGAATATACAAAAAAAGATTTCAACAGGGAAGTGCCATCATGCCTGAAGAAAGGATAAGCTCAGGGGAGAAAGAACAGGGCAGAGCTGAAATTTTACTTAATAAAGTCGGCAATCTTATCTTCGATAAAATCTTTTTCTGCAGAATCAATGAAAAGGAAGGCCAGAGCTCTTTCCATTGAGCTGAATACTGCAAAGATCTTGCCTTTTGCATCTGAAAAGGAATTAAAGAGAATAGACTGTGCAGTTTGCAGCGGAGTATCTGCCAATATGGATGATTTATAACGGGAATAAAAAGAAGCCAGCTCCGAAGCTTTATCATAAATATTTTTCATGCACTCAAAATTAAAATCGTTAGTATTTAAACGAAAATCGATTAAAAAATTTTTTGCAGAAAGCACATTTTTATCTTTTATCTGAGCTTCCTTTATCTTGAAATAGTCAGAGGTATGGACAAAACCTTTTAATACTTCAACAACAAGGGAGTGCTCAGAAATAAAAAAGTAGCCGCATTTATTATCCATCGTAGATTCCTTTGCTTATACCGCAAGCTATATTACTAGAATATCTTAAAAGAAACAAACATTAACTTAACAACTATTTAATATTATAGAGATATTAAATATATGTACAGAGGGAGGAGGTAAAGAATAAGAGATTACAAATTATTACATTGATTTTATTGCTAATATTTTTATATTCCTTAGCTATAGCAGTCGGCGACGTAGCCAAGTGGTAAGGCAGAGGTCTGCAAAACCTTTATGCACCGGTTCAAATCCGGTCGTCGCCTCCAGCCTTTGCCGAAGTGGTGGAAGTGGCAGACACAAGGGACTTAAAATCCCTCGGCCCTTGAGGGCCGTACCGGTTCAAGTCCGGTCTTCGGCACACTTAAAACCCCTTTAAACAAGGGGTTTTTTACAAAACAGGTTTTATTGCTTTTCCATAATTCAAATACCTCAATTTTCATAACCCCGTCAAAAACAGCCAACACGCGCCAAAAAACAATGACAGAACAATGACAGTTTTCAAGATAGGAGTTCAATGACGACATGCCATAATTTAAGAAATGGCATTATCATGTCCCGGATCTTCTCCCAAAAAAATACCGTTGTGACTTGATGCAAAAAATGAACTAAATACAACTTGGATTTCCGGATTAGGTGTTGTGGTCGTGGATTGAAAAAGCATTGAATATTACTCATACTTCTTGTATTATTTTCATAAATGTCGGAAAAACCGGATTCCGCTGTTTTAGG
>JAAZIF010000120.1 GCA_012510335.1 Methanomicrobiales archaeon
GCCCCTCCACCTCCCCGAGGATCTCGCCGATAACAACATCGATCCCCCGCTCCCGCACGATATCAGCGGTATAGAGCCCCGTCATCTCATCCGCGATCTCAAACTGCTCGCGGTCACCACTCCGGGCGCCTATTATGACGATCTCGTCCACAGTCTCAAGAACACGCCGCGTGACGCACCCGTGGCTGCAGGCCGTCCCGTCGAGTTCGTCCCGGAGATCCAGGTGCGCATCGCAGACGATGTAGACATCCGGGCACAAGGCCCTGACCGCACCTATGGTCGCTGTATGCTCGCCGCCGAGCATCACCGGCACCTTCCCGTCGCCGGCAAGATCACCCACGACGTCCGCAACCTGCCCGACCAACCCCTCCGGAACCTTCGAGACAACGAGGTCGCCGAGGTCGATCATGGGAACCTCGTAGAGGTCTATACCTGTAGAGGGGTCGTAGGACTCGAAGTTGAACGAGGCCTCCCGGATCGCCCTGGGGCCGAACCTCGCCCCGGGCCGAAACGATGTCGTCCCGTCGTAGGGCACGCCGAAGAGGGCGTAGCGGGCATCCTCGTACGATGCCTCCGCATCGGCAAAACACTGGTGGATGAGCTCGTGCGTGCCCGTCCTCGAGAGCCAGAACCTATCACTCAAGTTTCTTCTTGCCCAGGGATGTTATGTAGGCGATCTCCCTGCCCGGCTCAAGGTCACTGACCTCCTCCTCGGTCAGGTTGAGCTCGAACATCTCAAAGTCCTTGACGTCCATGAACTGGACGGTTGTGCCGGCGATCGATATGATCTGCGCAATCCTTCGCTCCACTATGGGAACGTAGGTCTTTGCCGATACCGGCTGGACGATCGAGCGCTTGATGCCATCGAATATGCCGATGCACTCGATCCTGGACTTTGCAGCCCCGTGCTTGCCGGGCTTGGATATGGCGATCGAGACGATCCTGCAGGGTTCATCATCGATGATTACATAACGCCCCTCTTTCAGCTTTCCAACTTCAGTCTGTTCCTTCATCTTCTCCCACTCAACAAACGCGTGATTAATGTATCTGGATTGCATTAGATAAATACACCGTAGAAAGAGAGGAGTGACGATTTGACTGAGTTTATCCGGGCGTGCGATCATCTGGCAGGGGTTGTCAGGGAATCCGTGGCAGGTATGGTCGGGACGCCGGAGGCGGGGGAGTATGTGCGGATGGGCGCGGACGGCACGCCCACGAAGAAGATCGACCAGGTCGCAGAAGACATAATCGTGGACTACTTCAGGGACCACCCGTTCTGCCGCCGCCTGATCAGCGAGGAGCTCGGGTGCGCCGATATGGGCGGGGATGAGGGGACCATATTCCTCGATCCCATCGACGGCACATACAACGCCGTCGCCGGTATACCCTTCTACGCCCTCTCCATCGCCTATGCCGAGGAGGGGGTCGTCCTGCAGGGCTACGTCCAGAACCTCGCCACCGGCGAGACGTTTGTCGCCATACGAGGCCGGGGCGCCTTCCTCGACGGGGAACCCATCCGGGTCTCCGGTACATCCCTCCTCGAGGATAGCGCCCTGAGCCTTTACGGCCGGAGGTTCGAGGCGGCCCGCACGCTAAGGGTCCGGCGGTGGCGCCTCCTCGGCGCATCGGCCCTCGAACTCTGCTACGTCGGGTGCGGCCGCATAGACGGGTTCATCGACCTGCGGGGGGCGCTCCGCGTCACGGACGCTGCGGCGGGGATGCTGGTCTGCGAGGAGGCCGGGGGCACCGTCACCGACACCGGGGGAAATTCGCTCATATTCCCGGACGAGGTCTCCATCGGGCGAAACCTCGTCGCCACAAACGGGATCATGCATGGAAAGATAATCGAGCACCTGAGGTGAAAGATGAGGATCGTGCTTGTATCGCGCATAGACGGCAATGAGGCGCTACGCTACACCGCGGCGCTCGCGCATGATCTAAAAGCCCTCGGGCACGGCGTCACCTTCGAGGCCGGCACGGCAGAGCGCCTGGGGAAGGAGGGAGTGGCGTTTGAGGAGATCACAGGCGATCTCGTCGTGATCATCGGCGGCGACGGGTCGGTCCTCCTCACCGTCCACAGGATGAGAAAGCAGGTTCCGGTTCTCGGCATCAACTGGGGCGAGGTCGGGTTCCTCGCGGACCTGGAACCCGAAGAAGCGGATGCGTTCTTCGCCGCCCACAGGGACGGGTTCTCGGTCGAGCGCCGGATGCGGATAAGTCTTTACACCGGTGGGAGATACCTCGGTGACGCCCTCAACGAGGCGGTTATCGTCACAGAGCGCCCGGCAAAGATGCTCCGGTTCGGCGTCTATGTCGACGGGGTAGCCTCGGAGCGGTTCAGGGCCGACGGCCTTCTCATATCGACCCCGACCGGGTCGACCGCCTACGCCATGAGCGCGGGAGGCCCGATCGTCGATCCAAAGATCGAGGGCTTCCTCCTCATACCGCTTGCACCCTACATGCTCTCATCCCGCCCCCACCTCATAAGCACCGAAAGAAACCTCGAGGTCTCCCTCGAGACCGAGAAGCCGGCACACCTCGTCATAGATGGGCAGAGCACTTTCGAACTCGAGAGGAAGGCGAGGGTCACGATCAGGAGATCTGATGACCCGGCACTCTTCGTCGATATAGGGAAACCCTTCTTTGAGAAGGTGAACTACAAACTCCGGAACCTCTAGATCCACCATACCAAAACAAAGATTTTATGAGTGTCCGGGAGGACTACTTCAAGAGAGGTGTAAGCGCGAACATGGAAGACCAGATACGCACCGATATCCCCTACGCGGAGATCGCAGAGACGATGAAGAAGACCCTCAACCTGAGAGGCTCACCTGTTGCGGTGAAGTTCGCAAAGAGCCCGGAGGCCATCCCCGGGGGTGTCGGACCGATCGATGAGATGGCCCGCCACTGCCAGATGGTAAGCAGGGCCCGCCTGGACGGCGAGATCTTCTACGCAACCGCCGACAAATTCGCCTGCATGGGCGCCGCCTGGGCCCTCGGGCTCAAGGAACTCTCAAAAGACCTCAGCACAGGAGAGTTTTACTACGTGCGCGGCAAGTTCGAGAGCTGGGCCGCCTGCATGAGGACCATCCAGCAGGCTCCGCATGCTCCCCCACTCAAGACCTATGCGACGGTCTATGCACCGCTTGAGAAGACCCCGTTTGACCCGCATGTCGTCCTCATCATCGCTGAACCCCGGGCGATGATGAGACTCGCGCAGGCCACGCTCTACCGGCTCGGTGGCCGGATAGAGTCCTCGATGACGGGGTATCAGTCACTCTGTGCGGACGCGACAGTGCAGCCCTACCTCACCGGCAGGGTCAACTTCTCTCTCGGGTGCGACGGTGCTCGCCGGTTCTCTGGAATGGAGGAGACCGAGATGGTCATGGGTATCCCGGCCGAGGCCCTCCCTGAGTTTGCCCAATCCCTTGAACGTCTCATCGACACGCCGTGGTCGGTGCAGAAGTAAAGACCCCCTCCTCCCTATTTTTGCACGGGTACAAGGCTTATCTTCCCGGCAGCCCAATTATTCAGCAGGTGGTTCTTTGCAGGTATCCATGAAACTGGAGATGAGAGACCAGCCCGGACAGCTGGTCGCGGCCCTCAAACCGATCTCTGCCGTCGGGGGGAACATAATAGCGGTAATCCACCAGAGGGAGGCCACGACGCCCGCCGAGGCGCTGGCCGTCCAGATCGTGCTCGAGCTGCCGGAGGGAAGACTTGAGAGGCTTCTTGAGCTCCTCCGGGAGCAGGGTGTCAACGTCGTGCGGATCGGCGAGGAGCGGCTCCTCTATGAATGCACGCTTATCATGATCGGGCACCTGATGCATACCGATCTCTCGGATACGGTCGACCAGATCGACAGGACCGGTTCTGCCGAGGTGACGGAGCTCTCCGTCGTCATGCCTGCGATCGACTCCCCGTCCTCGGCCCGAATCACCATCCGCTCGACCAACCGGGCTGAGATGAAGAGGGCGATGAGGATCCTGCGCGCCGTCGCTGACCAGAAGGGTCTGCTCATAATCGAGCCCCTGGAGGATGCATGATGCGGATCGCGATCCTGGGCTTTGGCTCGGTCGGCCGGGGTATCGCCAGGGTGATCCTCGGGAAAGGCCTGGATATAACCGTCACCGGGCTTGCCGACTCGAGGAGCGGGCTGATCGATGCCGGCGGGATCGATCTCCTGGCGGCGCTCTCCAAAAAAGAGCGGGGCGAGCCCTGCGGCGACCCGGGGATCAGCCCCATGGATGTTGTTGAGAGGGCGGAGTACGATATACTCGTCGAGGTGACCCCGACGGACGTCGAGACCGCCGAGCCGGCTCTCGGCCATATGAGGGGCGCGCTCCGGCGCGGCAGGCATGTCGTCACATCGAACAAAGGCCCGATCGCCATCGCCTACCCGGGGCTCCGGGCTCTTGCTGAGGCAAACGGTGTCCTCCTGAGGTATGAGGCGACGGTCTGCGGCGCGATCCCGCTCATCCACGCCATGCAGGAGGGGCTTGCCGGGAACGCCATCACGCGGATCTGCGGGGTATTCAACGGCACATGCAACTACATTCTCACCCGTATGGCCGCAGAGGGGCTCACATACGAGCAGGCGCTCGCCGAGGCCCGGGATCTCGGCTACGCCGAGGCGGACCCCACCTACGACGTCGAGGGGATCGACGCGGCGATCAAACTTGTCATACTTGCAAACACCATACTCGATATGGATACCACGCTCGACGACGTGGAGAGGACGGGGATCACCCTCCTCTCATCCGAGGCGCTGCAGCTCGCGGAGGACCAGGACTGCACCATCAGGCTCATAGGCGAGATCCTGCCGGAGGCCGGGGTGCTCCGGGTGTCGCCGAGGATCGTCGCGAAAGACCATCCCCTCGTCGTCGAGGGAACCCTCAACGCGGTCACCGTGGAGACGGACCTCGCCGGGGATCTCACGTTCATAGGGAAGGGTGCGGGCTCCACCGAGACCGCCAGCGCCGTGATAGGCGATATACTGTATATCCAGAGCAGGCATGTCCAGGGTTATTGAACGGAGGAAACAATACCTGAGGCTTATGCGCCAGGCGACGCTCGAGGCGGGCCACTTTACTGTGAGCGATATAGCCGAGGCCACCGATACCCCCAGGAGCACCGTCCAGGACTGGGTGAACCGCCTGATCGAGGAGGGGTGCGTCGTCCTAACCGGGGAGCAGAGGGGCCGGCATCCCGCCCGCTACGCAGCGAGCAGCGCGATGCCGGAGAGCGCCTGTCGGCGGATCTTCACAACCATAGACGGCGATGAGGTCGAGATATACCATGAGTGCATGAGCGGGGGGTGTGCTGCCTTCTGCGAGTTCCACCACGCCCGTGCCGGGGGTGTGCTGCGGTCAGTCCGCCGCGACGGAACCCTGCTCCGGGAGCGGGCGCTCCTCGGGCGGCGGGAGATCACCGTCGGGCTCGACCCGGCGCCGGCGGTCGGGATCTCCGGCGTCTTTCACGAGGACGGGTATATCCACCAGCATATCAGGTGTATAGGTGGGCCGGCCTACTCGCTCACCGATATGATCTCTCTCGCCGAGGGTGTCTGCGGCGTCACAGTCCACCGCGAGGGGAGGGTGGTCGAGGGCGAGGTGGTCACCCGGGCGCTCACCTACGTCGCCATCGGCATCGACGACACCGATACCGGGACCGAGGGTGCGACGTTCGCCCTCGCCCTCGCCCTCCTCCTGCACCTCGCAAAACTGGATGGCGTCATGCCTATAGGCCACCGGGTGGCGATGCTCAACCCCGGACTTGAGGAGCGGACCGCCGGGAACTCCTGCAGTTACATAGAGCTCGCGGTGGAGCCCGACCAGGTGCCACGGATCGAGGAGGCCGCCGTGCGGTTCACCGCCGACGAGGCGGCATCCCCGGAGTGGGGGCTCGCGGTCAGGGCGGGATTCCGTGTGCCGCTGGATCTCCGGGCCTACGGCAGGAGCGCACGTGAGGCTATAGTCACGCGGGATGAGGCGGAGGCGGTCGCCGGAGAGTTCGGGGTCCGCCTCTACGGCGGGCGGGGCGTAATCGGGGCGCTCGCAGCCGTCGCGCTTATCGGGCTCCCGCACGTTGTGCTGCTCGACCCGAAGCAGGATGTCCTGGAGTGATCTGCTGTTTGTGCATCCCGCGAGGGATAAATACCCGGAGAGTGAGATACCCCTCTGTATGACGAGACGGGAACTAAAAGACGAGATCGATAAACTTCTCTCCCTTGCGCGGGAGCGTGGCGCGGAGCCGCGGCAGGTTGCGGCAAGTGACGTGGTCACAGCGGAGTGGGTGCGGTTCAAGTGCCGGTTCGGCTGTAAGGGCTACGCGAAACACCTATCCTGCCCGCCGTATGCCCCTACACCCGCCGAGACCCGGCGGATGCTCACAGAGTACAGCACCGGCATCCTCCTGCGGTTCGAGGGTGTACCCGGGCATCCGGACCTGAAGCCGGATGACATACCGCTTGACTTCCACCCTTTCCTCCGCGACCTTATCCTCTGGGTGAGCTCTACTGTGCATTTCCTTGAGAAGACCGCTTTCTATGACGATTTCCCGAAGGCGTTCGGGTTCGGGGCGTACCCCTGCATATACTGCGAGGACTGCGTCGCCGAGGAGCATGAGGGGATCGTCGATGAGAGCATAAGGAGGCTCTGCCGGCACATGGATCTTGTCCGCCCGAGCATGGAGGCTGCCGGGATCGATGTGTACTCTACCGCGAGAAAAGCCGGATGGGATATGCATGTCATCCCCTGCAGGGATCTCGAGTACGGGAAGATCATGCATGGGAACGTCGTATCGATGGGGCTCGTGCTCATAGAGTGATGCCGGCCAGGCTGCCGGGTGGCTGGTAGTTCCAATCCTGGCAGTGGCCGATCCTGCGCCGGCC
>JAAZIF010000121.1 GCA_012510335.1 Methanomicrobiales archaeon
CCGGGGCGGGATCCACATGAAGCAGTATGAGGAGAAGCGCCCCATACTGGTCGTCGGGGGAGCCGCCCAGACGTTTCTCGGCGAATACATGGCAGGCGGTCTCCTGATCGTCCTCGACCTCGGCGGGACCATGAGGGCGCGAGGGATCGGGAGCGGGATCCATGGCGGGGAGATCATCATCCGCGGCGACCTGGATGATGCCTCCCTCGCGGCGGGGGCGAAGAAAGTGCCGCTCACCGATGAGGATCGGGCGAGGATCGCTCCGGTTATCAGGGAGTTTGCCGGCGACTTCGGGCTCGATCCGGAGCCGCTCGTCGATGCTGACTACACCCGGATCGTTCCCGCGAGCGCAAGGCCCTTTGCAGGAAAGTATACGTGGGAGTGATTGGGATGGTTTCAAAGACATTCAAGGATCTGGAAGCCGCGGTCTGGGTTACCGGCCTCTGCTCCGGATGCGGGGCGTGTGTGGCGGTCTGCCCGGCGGACGCCCTCCGGTTTTCGCCGGAGAAGACCGATGCGCCGGTGAACATCGGCTACTGTAAGGCCGAGAACGACAGCGTGCCCTGCGGGGCATGCTACGCGGCCTGCCCGAGGGTTGACCTCGCACTCCAGGGAGCGATGCTCGGGGCCCACCAGGATGTTGTTTCAGCCCGGGCGGTCATACCGGTGGAGCGCAAGCAGAGTGGCGGCGCGGTGACGGCGATCCTCGTAAATGCCCTTGACGAAGGATTGATCGATGCGGTCGTCACTGTGACTGAGGATCCCTGGACGCTGAAGCCGGCATCGGTGGTGATCACCTCCTCAGATGCACTCATCCAGCATGCCGGGAGCCGCTACTCCTGGTGGGTGCCGCTGCTCGCATCCCTGAAGGAAGCGGTGGTCACCCGGAAGTGCCGGCGGATCGCCGTCGTGGGTGTGCCCTGTGTGGCACGGGCGGCGCAGATGATCCGGGAGAGCGACAACGACCTCCTCCGGCCCTATGCGAAGGCGATCAGGCTCGTGATCGGCCTTTTCTGCACGGAGACCTTCGATTACGAGAAGCTCGTCGAGGGGAAACTGCAGTCGGAACGCCGGATCAGGCCCTGGGATATCCGTCGCATGGACATCAAGGGGAGGCTGGATATCCACCTCCAGGACGACCGGCATATCTCTATACCGCTCACTGAACTGCAGGGGTCGGTAAGGCCCGGGTGCCTGGTCTGCACCGACTTTACGGCGGTGGATGCGGATGTCTCGGCCGGATCGGTCGGGGCGCCGGAAGGCTATACGGCGCTTATCATAAGAAACGATACCGGCAGGGGGTTTGTCGACCGGGCGGTCAGGCAGGGGAAACTTGCGACCGGCGGGAGCGTCGACCTCGCTGCAATCGAACGCCTGGCGGCGAAGAAGGCAGAGCGCCGGGCAGAATAATCTCTTTTTTCAAGCGGCGATCCGCATCCGCCGGGGGCAGAGCGTCTGCCCGCTTGCTCATGCTGTAGCACCAGGAGGTATGCGTGATCGAAGGGTTCATACTGTATGAAAAATCATACTTGTATGAATAGTTTGATCTGCGGCGAGATCGATGAGTGAGTATGCCCCACGATAACCACCG
>JAAZIF010000122.1 GCA_012510335.1 Methanomicrobiales archaeon
TACCGAAAGATCGAGGATATCGACATCATGCGGGAACTCTACCGGCCACGGGAGGCAGGGGAGAAGAACCCGCTCGAAGGGGTGATCGAGAACGCTGTCAAGATCGCCTGCGACCACCTTGTCCCGAAAAATATCGATGACTGGATCTGGAGGCAGCTCGGGCCTGAAGAGCGGTTCTACCTCAAGGGTCTTGAGATGGAATCCCACGGCGAGTACCGCATCGGTGCCTACCAGGAGCTCGCCCGGGGCTTTGGCATCCGCGACTACCGGAACCTGCAGGCGAGCGACAGAGCAAACGAAATGCGACTGAAGACCGCCTCCGAGTTCAGGGACCGTGACATCGGTGGAGAGGGATTTAGTTCCTCTCTCACCCGGCAGGTGCTCTTCGCAGTGAGGCAAGCCGTCGTGGAAGAAGATGCCGCCGCTGGCAGGGTCTGGCTCAGGACTCTACCCGATTACTGGGGGAAAAGAAAGGATATCATCGCTATCCTCCGTTATCTCGCTGTCCTCGGCATGAGCGAGACCATGCCACAGTGGGAGAAAGATGCAGAGACCGCTGGCATCCTCGCCGTGGCGGTGGAAGGAGACCATGTTTGAGGTTGCCACGCACCCCCCGGAGTTTTCCGGGGAGGATGGGGCGAAGACCAGGGGTGATCACAACCCATGATCCGCCGGTACTCCTCACGACTGGAGCGTCTCGACACCTCCTTCCTCAACAAACGCCTGGAAGGCGCCCTCGCCTACGACCGCATCGCTGGCTACTTCAGTTCATCGATCCTTGAGGTGGCTGGCGAGAGTCTCGACCAGATCAGCGGGACCGTGCGGATGATCTGCAACTCCCAGCTGGATGCCATGGATGTCACGACTGCCCAGGCAGCAACCGGGGCCATGAGAAAAGAATGGTGTGCTACAGAGCCCGAGAAGATGGGTGACCGCTCCCACCCACGCTTCCAGAAACTCTACGACTACCTGAGATCCGGGAAACTTGAGGTCCGGGTTCTCCCCGATACCACCTTTGGTCTGATCCACGGCAAGGCCGGCGTCATCACCCTCGCTGACGGCACGAAGACAGCATTCATGGGAAGTGCTAACGAGTCAAAGAGTGGATGGCGCCTTAACTATGAACTCATCTGGGAGGATACCTCCCCCGAGGCAGTCCAGTGGGTGCAGGAAGAGTTCAACGCCCTCTGGAACCACCTCGACTACAAACCTCTCTCCGAATTCATCATCGAAGACATCGGGCGTATCGCCCACCGGGAGGTCATCTCATCCATAGAAGAGTGGGGGGAAGACCCCGAACCCGCCTCCGCCATCATTGAATCTCCTGTTTACCGGCGGGAACTCGGCCTCTGGGATCACCAGAAATATTTTGTTAAACTTGCCTTCGACGCACACCAGACCCCTCACGGTGCCCGGTTCCTCCTGGCCGATATGGTCGGTCTCGGCAAAACCCTCCAGCTCGCGGCATCAGCCATGCTGATGGCCCTCCTCGGCGATGGACCCGTGCTGATCCTCGCCCCCAAAACCCTCCTCTGGCAGTGGCAGGGTGAGATGCGAGACCTCCTCGATCTCCCCTCCGCCGTCTGGAACGGCAAACAGTGGGTCGATGAAGCGGGGATCGAGTATCCCCGGATGGGTGATGAGGGCATCCTCAGATGCCCCCGGCGGATCGGGATCATATCCTACGGGTTGATCACCTATGGCTACAGCAACCCGGACAGGACGAAAGTGCCGGAACTACTCAAAAAGATGAAGTACGAGTGCATCATCGTCGACGAGGTCCACCGCGCCCGGCGGACGAAACAGACTCCAGGACAGGAGTATCACAAGGCCAAACCCAACAACCTCCTCGCCTACCTGATCGAGATCAGCGAGAGGACGAAGAGTTTCCTCCTTGCCACTGCTACACCGGTGCAACTGAACCCTATCGAGGCATACGACCTCCTCTCGATCCTTGCCGGTAAAACCAACACATCCGTCCTCGGAAACCAGTGGAGCCTCTGGCACAGGGAAGCGGTCCGCTCCCTTGAGATCATCCAGGGGAGAGAACCTGTTCCTACCGATGTGTATGAGATCTGGAGATGGCTGTATAACCCACTCCCTCCTGCTTTTGAGGGGAGGGATTATAGTACTCTCAGAAATGTGCTCAGAGTGGACGAAGAGGCAACCATCGCAGACCCGGCCATGTGGGAGAGACTGACCCCACCGGATAAATCACGGATAAAGAGAATCGGTGAGGATCTTTTTGCACACCGCAACCCCTACATCCGCCACATCGTCCGCAGGAGCAGGAAGTACCTTGAGACGACGAACAACCCTGAAACACACGAACCCTACCTGAAGGAGATCAAGGTGAAACTCTTCGGGGAGGAGGATAGAGATGCCATCTACCTGACGACATACCTCCGGGAGGCTTACGAATCAGCGGAAGAATTTTGCCGCCTCCTCTCCGGACGGGCAAAAGGCACGGGTTTCCTCGAAACGCTCCTCCTCCGGCGAGCAGGAAGTTCCCTCTATGCCGGGCGGCTCACCGCCGAGGCGATGCTCGGCACCCGCAGTGACGAGGCCGACCCGGGCGAGGACGCTGAGCTGGTAAGCAACGAAGTCGAATCGAGAAGTACCATCTTCTCTGAGATGACCGAGGAGGAGAAAGGGGCGCTCCGGCACTACATCATGATACTCAAGGAGCACGAGGACGAAGATCCAAAGTACCAGCGGGTTAAGGAACTTCTCTTCGACGAGAGGTGGGTTGACCGCGGTTGTATTATCTTCTCGCAGTATTATGACTCGATCCACTGGCTTGCAGAAAAACTGAAAGACGAGATCGGAGGCGAGATCATCGGGATCTATGCCGGCGGCAACAAATCCGGCATTTATGAACATGGCGTATTCCGGCGGGCAGACAGGGAAGAGATTAAGGGGCTCGTCCAGAAAGGCCAGATCCGGTTGCTGCTCGGTACTGATGCTGCAAGCGAGGGGCTGAACCTCCAGAAACTTGGAACCCTGATCAACCTTGACCTTCCCTGGAATCCTACCCGACTTGAACAGAGAAAAGGCCGGATCCAGCGCATCGGCCAGATCTATGATGAGGTCTGGATCTACAACATGCGCTACAAAGACTCGGTGGAGGACCGTGTGCATGACCTCCTCTCAGAACGCCTTGAGAACATCAACTCCATGTTCGGCCAGATCCCGGATGTTCTGGAAGATGTCTGGGTGGATGTGGCGCTCAACAAGATCGAGAAAGCTAAAAGGACCATCGATGCCGTCCCGCCGCAACACCCATTCGAGATGCGCTATGATATACCCATTGAACCGATCCACTGGGAGTCATGTGCAAAGGTGCTTGATGCCCATGACGTGAAAAAGGCGTTTCTTGAGGGATGGAAGTAGGTATGCTCATCACAATGTGCGCCAGATATGGCAATACCAGGATGTTATTGAACCGCTGGCCTGTTCCTCTTCAATCCTTTGATAAATGAAAGACCCTCAGGGGAAAGCAGGATAGGAGTGCTGTAACAGAATGTGATATGAAATGTGACAATCACATTCCTGTCACATTCTTTTACCTGAGATGTACGGAAATCGTGATGCCATCATTTCAGATCCCCCGGCGCCGGGCAGGAGCCTCAAACGCGGCGGCGAGCGTGAACCCGGGGTTGTAGTTGCGCGAGACACCGGGTTCCCGGTTGATGGCCGATGCATACCCATCCACAAGATCCGGCGCCACACGCACGCCGGCGAGCGTGGACCGTTGCGAGGTCTACCCGCGCCGGCTCGATTGACCGGCGATATGGTCCGGCCTGTACCCTCGCCGGTGAGCCGGCGCACCCCACCCTCCGGCATGCCGATGCGAACCCCGATATAGCGCCACGGCAGCGATGTCAGGGGGAAGCCGGCCTGCAGCGCCCCGAAGAACCAACGACCATCCAGGCGCCGGCCATACTTCACCTCCACGGGCTCATAGGGGCAGCAGGGATCCTCTGTCAGTATATCGCCCTCTGTGCAAGCCCGCGCACGGCACCCACCGCAGATCCAGCGCTACTCGGATATGCTGATGAGGATACGTGCAATCTTTACCCCTTTTCAGTATTCCGCATGCGGAGCCATTCTTCTCCGTTGTAGGCATTAGCCTTTTCTGGGGATGCACCGGTCCCTGCCTGCATCAAGATAGCCCCGTAGAAGGATTCGATCCTGCCCTGGAGTCTGCATCTGTGGGGTTATCGCCGGCCTTCCGTATCCGGCGCGGGGAATGGATGCCACGCGGCATATCCCCTGAGTGATGCATGGAGATATCAGGCGGGGCACACCGTCGCATCAGACTGATCGGGTCTCTGCAATAGAAGGGTGCCGGATGCCACTGTCGCCTATCCCGGACATTACTCTGCGGGCGACGCAATCCGGCACCCTGCCCGCGCCTTCGTGGGATCAGTATCCCAGTTTTGCATCGGTCTCTGATATCCACTCTCTTAGCTGGTCGATCCTGCTCTCGATATCTCTAATCCGGTCACTTTCCTCATCGATCCATCCCTTAACACGGTTACGAAAATCATCTGACCGTGCTGAATCTCTCTTCGCCTCAAGTTCCAGAAGATGCCTCTTTTTATGCTTCAGAACTCCCTCAAGTCGCCCGAGCTGATCCTGCAGCTTAGACCTGTTTTCCTTCATCCGCTCTTCCCATGCCTCTCTCCGGGCTAACCGTTCTTTTCTATCCCTCTGGCGTTGCTCCCAGGCCGCCTGTTGCTCAGCACGGCATCTCTCGAATGCAATATTCTTTGCCCTCTTCCAGTCCCCCCACGCTGTATCCAGGGTCTTTGAGGCATGTGTAAGGGTTTGAAAGGCCTCATCCTTATCTTTCCGAAGCATCTGGCCTTTATGTCTGGTAAGATATGCCCATCCCTCTTTCAGGGATCCGTTGCAACCTATAAGTTCAGCCTTGCGCTCATCGATCGGGCCGAGTATCGTTTCAATGAGTTCTGATAAGATGATCGAGAGCCCTCCCGTGAAGATGGCAACGATCAATTCATCCAGATCCGATGATGGGGTCGCGCCCGAGGCAAGGTTCTGTATCTCTCTTAAGTGGTACTCCGACTCCCTCTCTCTTGCAGCGAACTCTTCCCTTGCCCTTTGTTGGGACTCCTTTACGCTCTTAACAAGCGATTGAAAGCGATTCCACGCTAACTGCCTCTCCCTGGGAGATGGAAACTTTGAACCCTTGAAAGCCTGACCTGTGCTCCTGATCTTGCTCCATACATCCTTCCATTTCCTGCTGTCCCTCCCGGCCTCATGGATTAAGCTCTCTAAAGAATCTAATAAGGCAGTGATCCCGGACTCATCCTGCACTATCACTTATATCCTCTAACCCTTCAGCTTCAGACTAAAAGATCTTTTCATAATATCCACAAGATAAAATTCAGCGGCTGCCGGTATCCTCAGGTTAGAGCGATGCAGTACAGCATGCTGGCCGGAAGACCCGACTGAGCCCATAGCCGTCCTTCAGCGCCCCAGATTTCCTGTATATCCTGCCCTCTGGCCGGATATCCTTCGCCGGCGGTGCCTGCTGGCAGGGGAGGGATTTTTCGGGAGCACCCCCGGCTACGCCAGGGACGCCTCTCCCTATCCAGCTGCCCACCGTTTCTTCTGCCGGCGGCGTGATGATACCCATCAATTCCGACAGAGTAAAATTTCCCACCTGCAAACCCCTGTACACGAGGATTGCAGCAATGTTTGACATGGAGGATTTTCTTTTCATCCGGGAACTCTACAATCAGGGGGTGACCATCAGCCAGATCGCCCGCGAGACGGGGTTTGATCGAAAGACCATACGCAAATACGTTCTCTCCGGGGAGCCGCCCACGGCGAGACCGAGAGTCAGGGGACCGGGCAAACTCGATGACATCCGGAACCGTATATCCGGCCACCCGCCAACCATTGCCTGCATTTACCGGGAGATTCAGGAGCAGGGGTTCACCGGGAAGTATACGATCGTCAGAGACTATATCCGGCGGATTCAGTCAGAA
>JAAZIF010000123.1 GCA_012510335.1 Methanomicrobiales archaeon
GAATGGACACAGAGCCCGCACCGGTCGACGGGGACTGCCTTATCCGGCATGCATTGCACCCGGCCACCGATGACCGGGAGGCGCCGGAGGCCGCGGTCACTCATAGGCCTCGACCCGGTAGCCGGCGCGGCCGAGGATCGCTGTGACCTCGCTGCGCCAGGCGACGTCGTTATCGATCCCGAGCGGTGCAACCGCCTCCTCCCAGCAGATGCGCAGGCCGGCATCCTCGGTGACGAGGCTCCTCCTCCCTTTCACCTTCCCGGCCTCCTGGCCATCCCCGTCAAATATCCGCATGCTGCAGCAGATGTAGGTCCGGCAGACGGAGGGGCGGCTGCCGTGGATGGTGCAGACATACTTTCCTTCTTCTTCCGGGTGTCCCCGCAGGAAAGGGCACCAGGACGGGTTCGCATCGCTCTCCGAAGTATCCCTGAAGATATCGAGGAACCGCTCCTCGACACTTGCGCGGAATGTGACGCCGCCGATCCTCTGCCGGCAGAGGTAGTCCCGGCTCGTGAGTCTCTTTTTGACCTCGATGAGTTCAGCGCCCGCATGCATGCAACACTTCCCGCAGAGCGTACATTCAAACGCCTTCATCTCCAGAGAACTCTCTCTGCCGCAAGATAAAGGTTCGGGAATCCCCGTGTGAAGCGCAGGGGTCCGGGCTGGATCCGCCTCTGGCGGCATGAGCGGGGGATACAGTGACGCCCCTCTTTCACGATTTTATCGCATGCCTGCGGAGGCGCCGGCTGCTAATCATCAGCCGTTCATTTATGGTCGGGGTTTTTCCCCGCCGCCGCACCCGGTTCGATCAGGGTAACTGACCCGGAGCGGCGGCTTCTTCCTGTCGATTGTGACGTTCTCCGGACGTAAGCCTTCATGATATCTGTCCGGGAGAGGAACCCGGAGAGCAGCCTTGGATCGTCTGCCGGAACAACGGGCAGGTGATGGATGTCATGCTCAACCATCAGGTTCAGGGCCTCTTGCAGCGTACATGAATGATGAACGGTGAAGACCCTTGATGTCATGACATCCTTCACCAGGAGCTCGCCGTTCGCCCGGTTATCCCTGATATCATCGAGAGCGACGATGCCTGCCAGTCTTCCTTCCCGGTCGATGACCGGAAACCCGGTATGCAGGGTCTTATCGATGAGGTGGAAGACGCGCTCTATCCTATCGCCGGGCGATACAGTGACGATCCGGTCACGGGGCACCATAACATCACCCACGTGAATGTCCCGGAGGATCTCGATCATATACTCATCCCGGTGGGCAGGTGATCGGGATCGGTCCGGCACCTGTTCACGAAAGATTGTGGAGTCGCCGACGAGGAGGACCGCCACCGATACTGCGCCCATCGCCGGCACGAGCAGGGAGAAGTCGCCGGTCATCTCCGTGACCATTATCATCATCGCGATCGGTGAGTGAGATATCGCGCCGAAGAAGGCGATCATACCGACGATAACAAAGACCGGCACCGATTCGAGAGGCACAATCCCGGGGATCACCATGTGTAGCAGGGCTCCAAGACCACCGCCTGCCGACCCGCCTATGACCAGTCCGGGCGCAAAGACACCCCCGCTCCCGCCGGAGCCGATGGTTAGCGATGTCGTCAGGATCTTTGCAAACGGAAGGACGAGGAGCACCCCGATCGGGAGCATATTATAGAGGGCAAGCTGTGTAAATCCGTACCCGGTTCCGAGGCTGGCAAACCCGACGACTGCCATATCAGGCGAGAGGGCTGCAAGAGCGATGACGAAGATGCCGGTGAAGAATGCCCCGCTGAGCGGTCTGAAGTGATCTGGGAGGTTGAGATGCCTGAACACCCCCCGGAATACCCTGCCCGCCCCATAAAAGGTGTTTATGTATATCAGGCCGACCGCCGCTGAGGTTACGCCAAGGAGGAGGAAGAAGGGGATCTGCAGGACGCTCCAGAAGGTTGCGCAGGGGCCAAAGACCGGTTCAAAGCCTTCAACAAGACCAAATATCGAGTATCCGATGACGGAGGCAAGGAACGCAGGGATGATCGCTTCGGTCTCGAAATCCTGTCGATAAAGTATCTCCGCAGCGAGGATTGCCCCTCCCAGGGGCGCCATAAATATCGTGCCGATCCCGGCGCCTATGCCGGTGGCGATGGCAAGCCTCCGCTCACGTATGGGGAGCCCCAGGATATCGGCGGCGATCGATCCGAGACCGGCTGACATCTGTGCTGTCGGCCCTTCACGCCCGGCACTCCCTCCCGTCGATATGGTCAGGATGGCGCTGACCGCCTTGATAAACGGGATGCGCCAGCGCACACGTCCCCCCTTATGAAACGCCTTTATCGCTGCATCGGTCCCGTGACCCTCTGTCTCCGGGGCAAATGTGTAGACCAGGAGGCCGGAGAGGAGCCCTCCAAGACAGATTACAGGAAGGATCATCCAGAGGTTCTCCGGGGAGGCCCACTGGCTGATATCCTGGACCATCTGCCCCTCCTTCGGAAGGTTGAACCCGACTATACCCTCCATGAAGAATGCACTCCCGAGTTTCAACCCCTCGAAGAAGAAGAGAGCGCCGAGGCCGGCGATTATCCCTACGACGATGGCAATGAGTATAATCCTCTTGAAGGGGGTGACGGTCTCCTCGATCTGCATGGGTGTATAAAAATATCAGTCCGCCCAATTATATAATCCATTTGACTTATGGCAGTTGTTTAAGGAGAGATATTTACACGCCCCGGCCGCCCCGTGAGCCGGGAGATCCGTGTATAGTGGACGTCATCCATCGAAGATTGCCCGGAGCGTCTTTGCAGGATCTCAGGGCAGTCAGTGTATCAGGCGCTCATCGGCGCATGGCATCCTGCTTCACACCCTCTGGCCGGTGCAGTGACCCCTCTTCTCTCCCAATAGGGTTAAATCGATACGCATACAACGCAGTGGCATGAAGGTGTGCATAATGTGCGGAGGGGAGGGCACACGGCTCCGCCCCCTCACATTCGGGCGCCCGAAGCCCTGTGTTCCTATCGTGAACAAACCCTCGATCCAGCATCTGGTCTCACACCTCTCTAACCTCGGGTTCACTGATGTGGTGATCACGCTCGGATACATGAGCGATGCGATCGAGAGAGCGCTCGGGGACGGATCGCTCTTCGGGGTCAACGTCACCTACGTCCACGAGGAGACGAAGCTCGGGACGGCGGGGAGCGTCAAGAACGCCCAGAAGTATCTCGAGGAGCGCCCGTTCCTCGTTGTCGGCGGCGACCACGTGGTGGACCTGAACCTGCTTGAGTTCTACCGCGAACACCTCGTCAGCGACTCGATCACAACCATAGGGCTGATCAGCATCGACGATCCCACCGAGTACGGTATAGCCGAGATCGATGCGAAGTACCAGATCAAGCGGTTCAAGGAGAAACCGAGTCCGGGAGAGATCTTCTCTAACCTGGCGAGCACCGGGATGTACGTCTGCAGCCCGGAGGTCTTTGACCATATACCAACGGGCGAGAAGTTCGACTTCGCAAGGAACCTCTTTCCTGAACTTATGGAGAAGGGGTATACACTGAAGGCCTGGCTCGCCCGCGGCAACTGGTCGGATGTCGGGAGTCCGCGGTCGCTCAGGGAGGCAGAGCGCTGGAAGCTGCAGGATATCGGGTTCACGGACATATCCGGCGATCTATACATCAAGGGAGCCCGGGTCATGGGCCCCGCCCAGATAGGCAACAACGTCTCGGTTGCCACTCACTCCCGGGTGATCGGACCTGTATCGATAGGCGCCGGGACGATCATCGAGGAGGATGTCGTCATCGGGCCGTACACCAGCATCGGGGAAGGATGCATCATAAAGAGCAACGTCAAGATCTTCTCGTCGTCCATCTACAACCGGGTGGTGATCGGGAGGGACAGTACAGTCAGCGGGAGCATAATCGATAACGATACACTCGTAGGCACCGGGTGCAACATCGAGCACGACACGGTCATCGGGCCGCATGTGGTCTTAAAGACCGGTGTGGTCGTCCACTCCGGGATCAGGGTCTGGCCGGGGGTAATCATCCCGGAGGGGACGGTGGTAAAAGAACACATCTTAAACGAGGGCTACGACGCCAGGACAGAAGGCTCGTAGTGGATCAGTGCATACGAAGTCTCCCCGAGAACTGCCCACGGTCCGGGCAACGATGGCCATTCACCGGGCGGGGCAGGGGAGACCGCGAAGCCCTGATGCCCCGGGCGATCGCCTGCACCTTCCTGTACGCACACCCGCAGCATGCAGAGATGCATGAAAGAAGTGTGCCGGGCCGGCAGCTCATGGATGAGAACAAAAACCGGCTATTATCAGCCTGTACCGGCAATAGCGATCCCTTTGAGCGGCCGCTCCCCATACCGGAGGGGGTTTTCATACCCGCGGAGAGCAGGGTTACGGACTTCGCGCAAGGCTCAGGATCGCCTCACATAACATACGGGTGCGGCTATCCGTGCCGCACAAGCCGATGTGTCAGTGCGACGAGAGGATGGCGGGCGTAATCGAGCACCTTTATGTCGTCGAGAGTATTGAGATTCATCGACCGTGCCGTCCGCTCCATCCCGAGCTCGATGTTCTCCCTGACCTCGATGATGTAGGCGTCCAGGTTCGTGATCCCGAGCCGCTTAGCCGCTATAGCCCGGTGATGCCCATCGACAAGGATCCAGCGGCCCGGCCGCCTGACCACGATCAGGGGCTCGGCGAGCCCCTTCTTGATCTCGTACATACGCCCTTCGAGTTCGTCCTCGTATATCTTTGATTGGGTAGGCAGGAGGTCGTTGATCGGGACCGATCCCCTCCTTAACGCCGGTTCGACCCCGTAGAGTTTTTTGAGGGTCTCGATGAACTTGAAGACCTTATCGGGCGAGACATGCTCGATCTGGGATCTTATAACATCGGCGTTCGATATGATCCCTATGAGTTTATTGTTCTCGTCGATGACCGGGAGTTTCTGGATGCCGGAACGGAATATGACGCGGGCCGCATCGTTCACGCTCATATCCGGATCGGCGACGATGAGGTGGCGGGACATAACCTGCTCTATGGGTGTTGCCGGGTGGACAAAGAGGAGATCCCGGGCCGATATGTAGCCGACCACCTCTTTTGAGTCATCCACGACTGGAAAACCGTCATGGTGTGTCTTTTTTATGGCTTCGGTGACATCCCGGACCGTCCCGTGGGCGTTTACGGTGACGACGTCGTAGGTCATGTAGTCCTTGACCTTTTTACTCTTCTCCATCATAGCAGGATCACGCTCGAGACTGACTGTCGCCGGTTAAAACCGGTGAACTGTCACGGCAAGCAGGTTTTATCGCTTTAAGATGCTTTGATTCTACCTGCATAGAAGATGTTTGCGATCAGCCTTATTTGTGCCGGTCACCTGACACGGCCGCTGCCGGCGCCTCTCCTGGCATGTGCATGCCATCCGCAGAGAGCAATCGAGGGAGAATCACCCCTCCGGGCGCCGGCGCCAGTGTGCTATCTCTCTGTTCTCTTCGGACCAGAAGACCTCTGGAGGGTGCGCATCCCGGATCAATCGCATCTAAAATCCCTGTGCGGTTGCTGCATCACGCGCCCGGCGTGAAAGAGGCTATACCATTTAGAAGATGCGCTCCCCCCGGGGCCCGGATCCGCGTTGTGGTTCGATGGACTGCCCGGGCAAAAATGTTAGGGTATATTAAGTGAGTTTACTCGATGGGGATCATTGCCCCGGTCTCGGCCGGCACTTTCTTCAACCTGACCTCAAGAACCCCATTCTTGAATGAAGCGGTGGAACCCTCCTCGGTCACCTCGGCGGGAAGCATAACCGTGCGGCTCATCTGGCCGTACATACGTTCCCGCATGAAGAAATCAGTGGCCTCCTCCGCGGTCTCGCCCGCGCGCCGGCTTGAGATCTCCAGGTGCCGCGGATCGAGGAGCCTGGCAGCGACATCCTCTTTCTCGACTCCGGGGAGGTCGGCAACAACGATCACTTCATCCTCGTGATCCCGGACATCCAC
>JAAZIF010000124.1 GCA_012510335.1 Methanomicrobiales archaeon
ATACCGTTCATGGATGGGAGTGCTCCGTCCGGTTCATCAGGGTCGGTGCCGGTACCGCTCCGGTTCTGCTCAGGGGGTTTTGGGGTCATACCGAAAGGTTAACGTGAGCGATCGTTCATAAATTCGAACATATGTTCGATGACACGAACATTCTCTCCGGGGTCTCATTCACGCTCCTCCGGTTCCTGGGCAGGCACTATCGCGACGGTTACTATGTCCGCGAGCTCGCCCGGTTGCTCGAGATTGGGGTGGGCTCGGCGAGCGTCTCGCTTGCCCGCCTGGCGGATGCGGGCCTGGTACACCGTGAAGAGCGTGGGCGCCTCGTGATCTATCAGGCAGCGATGGAGAGTCCGCTCCTCCGCGAGGTGAAGGTCTGTGCCACACTCATAGAACTCAACCCGCTGATCCTTCGCCTGCGGGGCGACGGCGTGATGAGGGCGATCCTCTTTGGGAGTGCGGCGACCGGTGACGATACCCACGAAAGCGATATCGATCTCCTCATCGAGACAGACGATGCAAGGGCCGTAGCAGCATGCATCGCCTCAGCTCAGGCCGGCCTTGATCGCGAAATATCGCCGCTCATCCTCACGCCCCGGGAGTTCCGGTCATTGAAAATCGCTGATCCGGCTCTTTACGAGCGGATTTGTGCGGGAAAAGTTTTGATCGAGGAGGAACCATGAATTATCAGTTCGAGCGGGGGAAGATTGTCCATATCCCGGTCGACTCCGGACTGGTCGCAAAGGAACTGCGGGAAGCGGAACAGGATCTGGCTGCTGCAGAACACTCTCTCACAGAAGAGAATGTCAAGTGGGCGATCATCCAGGGCTACTATGCACAGTTTCACGCCCTGCGTGCGCTTGTCTTCTCCAGGGGCTACCGCGAAAAGAGTCATTTCTGCATCCGGTATGCCATCGAAGCTCTCTATGTTGACGAAGGTCTTCTCCCGGCATCGATACTCGAAGACTTCACCTTTGCCATGCGCACGCGAGAAGGGGCAGATTACGGTTGTATCTACTCAGAGGCTGATGCCCGGGATGTGGTGGCATCGGCGAGCATGATAGTGGATCAGGTCGGTCGATTGCTCGACTGATACAGGGGAAGACCAACGCCGCCGATCAGCAGCACCAGGATGAATATCTGGCCGGCGACTACCAGGAGATCCGTGGCCATACCGTTCATGGATGGGAGTGCCCCGTCCGGTTCATCAGGGTCGGTGCCGATACCGCTCTGGTTCTGCTCAGGGGGTTTTGGGGTCATACCGAAAGGTTAACGTGAGCGATCGTTCGATGACACGAACATTCTCTCCGGGGTCTCGTTCACGCTCCTCCCTGCCCTCTCCTGAAGCGCGCCGCCGGCGAGATCCCCGGGGTTCCCGCCCGATACACACGCGAGGCTCTGATCCCTGCCGCCGGCCCCTTCACCACATGCGCCGGGGCGATACCGGGATCACGGTCAACGTTCACACAGGCTCACGTCCCTCCACCACATGCGCCGGTGCGATATCCCCCGCTGCGCGGATAAAGGCCTGTCCCATGAGCGCTTCAGGCTCGCCAGAAAAAAAGAGGGTGTCAGAGCTTCTCAAGTCGCCGGTCCACCTCATCCCAGTTTACGACGTTCCAGAAGGCATCGACGAACTGGCCCCGGTTGTTCCTGTAATCGACGTAGTAGGCGTGCTCCCAGACATCAAGCACCATCAGGATCTGAAACGTCGGGTAGACGTTGGTGTTGTGCTTCTCGATCTGCATGATCATCGGGCGGTCTGTCATGGTGCAGTATGCCAGCGCTGCCCAGCCCGAACCCTCGACGCTGGAGGCAGTCTTCGAGAACTCCGCCTTAAATCGGTCGAACGAGCCCCATTCGTGGTCGATGCGATCCGCGAGGTTGCCGCCCGGGGTTCCGCCGCCTCCCTTGCCGGCCGGTGCCATGTTCGGCCAGAAGAGGGAGTGCAGGACATGGCCGCCGATGTTGAACGAGAGCTCCTTTAGCAGCGCTTTCATATCGAGATCGCTTCCCTCCTGCCGTGCCTTCTCCAGCTTATCGAGGTTTGCGTTCGCCCCGGTCACGTAACCCTGGTGGTGCTTATCATGGTGCAGGGAGAGCTGTTCCTCGGAGATATGCGGCTCAAGGTCGCCCGGCGCGTAGGGCAGGGGTGGCAGTTCATACTTCTTCAGCGGTGAGGTTACCATCTTCTGTACAGCCATAGGCATCAACCTCAGATGAGAAGTAGATCTATTTCATAGTGCCGGTGAAGATTCCAGCCCCCGATATGATGCTAAACGAGGCCCACTGCACGGGTACATCCGGGGAAAAGGCCGTATATCACGATCGATCCCTCTCCGGTCCCGTGCTTAAAGGCGACCGGGCCATCGGCAGGCGCTGCCGTGGTCTTTAGAGGACAGAGCGCCTAAAACAAATGATTAACGGGAACGAGGCCGGAACAACCCCCTTTGCGTTGCCGCCCGGGCAGGGCAGCGGTATGCGCGATCCGCACGTATGGTCATAGGAAGGGGCAGGGCGGAAGCACTCCCATCTTATTCAACAGATCATCTCCTGGAACTGCTCCACAGGGCTCACTCGCCGCCGGTTCTGCTGTAGAGGGGATTAACCAGCGTTCAGGCTTCCCGCCGGCGCGAGAGGCTGGCAGCCAGATGAACCGCTCCGGGAGCTTCTACCTAAATCCAGTGAACCATATCGGGAGATCCCGCAAAAAGGGCAGAGACTGCACGCCTTATGGATATTGTGATGCCATGCTGTAGCCTTCACCATCCTCCGGCTGGAATTGTGTAGTGCGGGGCTCTAACCGCAAACCTCTTAACGCCAGGGCATGATTTTATCCATATAATTTTCATCAAATAATAGTCTCAAGGGGGGCATAAATCTCGTATGCACATAGCGGACTCGATATTCGCCCGTCAGGGGCAGTTGTTTCAGATCCTCGACGAACCCGGAGTGGGCATCCTCGTGCTCGACCGGGAGATGCAGGTGGCCTGGTCGAACGCCTATGCCGCGGCCATACTTGGAGCCTGTGGGGAGGAGATCCTGGGGTGCGAGGCCTCCCGGGTCATCGATACGCACCTGGTGCCTCTCCTGAAGGAGAGGGAGATGGCCCGGAGGATCGTCACCGCGGTGCGTGACGGTATCGAGGTGCCAGGCCTCGACCTTCCGGTGCAAAACGCCGGGGGGGAGGAGCAGCGGTTCATCTACTCCAGCCGGAGGATGGAGCAGGAGCCGCTTGAAGGTATGTGGGTGCTCCGGTTCTGGATCATCACCGACCAGAGGATTCCCGGCGCCCGCGAGGATGTAAGTGTGATCCGCACGCTACACAGGATCTTCCGGATGATCGAGACCGATGATGTTACTCCCCGGAAGTTATTCCGCGATCTCGCCCGGATACTCCCATCCGGGTTTCGCCACCCCGGACGGATAGGTGTACGCATAACGCACAACGGTGTGATATGCACCCACCGCTACCGGGAGGCGCCATCAAAGATCACGGCGGAGATCCGGGCGGGGAGGCAGAGGGCAGGAAGCATAGAGGTCGTCTGCCTGCCCGACTCCTCACCAGGCCCTGAGAGCGCTTTCCTCGCCGAAGAGGATCATCTCCTGCAGGCTGTAGCGGATATGATCGGCCGGGCTATATGGAGGAGGGAGATCCGCGAGAGCGAGAAGCAGTCACACCCGTTTATGCAGGATCTTCAGGGTGTGGCCTACCGGATGACGCTGGATCTTGAGCCCGTCTTCATACATGGTGCGGTCGAGGCGATCACCGGGTATACGAGGGGTGAGTTCCTCGCAGGAACCATCCGCTGGGATGCGATCGTGCATCCTGACGACCAGACCTGCCTCCAGGAGAGCGCCGGCAGCCTGCAGG
>JAAZIF010000125.1 GCA_012510335.1 Methanomicrobiales archaeon
ACTTTACGATCAGCTTTTATATCTTTGATTACACAGGTACACATAGCTATTATCATCACTTTTGTTTGTATGATACACCAGTGTATCATCATCACACTTCCAGTCGAAACAAAGGGGACAGGGTGCTCCCTCTTCCCCTCTTCAGCACCGCCGGGTTTTCTCTCTTAAGTGATAATGTATCCACGTTCAACACCACCCAATACGGGATAGAACCTATGATAGCACCACCTGGCCACCCCCCCTCATCATCCCCCTCTGCGAGTAGACCCAGGCTCGCATCCCCTCCCCTCCCTTTCAGCCTGGAACTGCGTCCCGGGGCCCACTGCTTTCCTGTGTTGGCTTTCATCTTCCCATGACAGCGCATCGCCCCTCTCCCTCTTGTGAATAGACGCTGATGTAGACCCTGGCCGGCATCGCCTCTTCCCCTCCCCCTCCTGCGAGTAGACGCTGATGTAAACCCTGGCCGGCATCGCCTCTTCCCCTCCCTCTCTTGCGAGTAGACGCTGATGTAGACCCGTGCTGGCATCGCCCCTCCCCCTCTCCCTCTTGCGAGTAGACGCTGATGTAGACCCGTGCCGGCATCGCCCCTCCCCCTCCCTCTCTTGCGAGTAGACGCTGATGTAAACCCGTGCTGGCATCGCCCCTCCCCCTCTCCCTCTTGCGAGTAGACGCTGATGTAGACCCTGGCCGGCATCGCCTCTTAAGCCTGGAGCTGCATCCCGGGGCCTGTCGCTCTTCTGTGCCGGCTTCCCTCCCCTCTTCCCTCTCTCCCTGGCCCGGATAAGTCTTGAACTGCACCACCGGGCTTTGCCCTCTTTCTGAGCTTGCAGCCGGCCTCTCTATATGCTCCAGTGGAAACGAAGGGGTTATCTGCTACGAGAACGATCTTATTAAGAGCCCGGGACTCGATAGTTTCCGGTCCTGGTACTCCTCCCCGGTGACATCATGTCGGATGATAAAGCTAATCCAATGGGCCTGTTTAAGAAATACCTGACCAATAAACGTATATTCAAGAACAGGGAAGTGCTCCGCCACAGCTATCGTCCTCACATACTCCCTCACCGGAAACCGCAGATCGATGAGCTCGCATCTATCCTTGCACCTGCCCTCAACAACGAGACCCCCTCAAACATCCTCATCTACGGCAAGACCGGAACCGGTAAGACAGCCTCGGTCAGGTATGTCGGGACGGAGCTCGAGAACGCCGGCGCCCTCGCCGGAACGAAGTGCAGGGTCGTCCACCTCAACTGCGAGGTGATCGACACACAGTACCGGGTGCTCGCCCAGATCGCAAACTGCCTGGACGACGTCAGTCAGCGCCCGAGCGATAGCCCCCGGACACTTATCCCGATGACCGGGTGGCCGACAGACCAGGTCTACATGGAGCTGAAGAATCAGCTCGATAGCAGTGGCGGGGTCATGATCATCGTCCTTGATGAGATCGATAAACTCGTCAAGAAGAGCGGTGACGACACCCTCTACAACCTCACAAGGATCAACTCCGATCTCAAGTTCGCGAAAGTGAGCATCATCGGGATCTCAAACGACCTCCGGTTCACGGATTTCCTGGATCCCAGGGTTCTCTCCTCGCTCTCCGAGGAGGAGATCATCTTCCCCCCCTACAACGCCCCACAGCTCTGCGATATCCTCCAGCAGAGGGCGGATATGGCGTTCATCGAGGGGGTGCTCGGTGAGACGGTAATCCCGCTCTGTGCAGCGCTCGCGGCACAGGAACACGGTGATGCCAGGAGAGCGCTCGACCTTCTCCGGGTATCGGGGGAACTTGCAGATCGCGAGAGTGCCTCGTCTGTGGGCGAGGAGCATGTCAGGAAGGCACAGGAGAAGATCGAGATCGACAGCATGGTGGAGTGCGTCTCCACCCTCCCGACCCAGAGCAAGGCGGTCCTCTACGCGATGCTGATCCTTGAGCGGACGGGGAAGAGGATCTTCACGAGCGGCGAGGTTACGGTGGTCTATCGGGATATTGCCCGGATCATCGATCTCGACGTCCTGACGCACCGTCGGATCACCGATCTAATCTCTGAGCTCAACATGCTCGGTGTCATCAATACCCGGGTGGTCTCACGCGGCCGCTACGGCCGGACGAAAGAGATGTGGTTTGATGCGACGACCGGCAAGATCGAGGAGGTTATCGCACGCGATCCGAGACTTGATGACCATAGACTGAAAGAACTCGATATCAACCACTTTAGAGCAATGTTCAGGTGACACCATGGACAACAAAGACCTTATCCTCCTCCAGCTCCTGGAGGAGAACTGCCGCACACCGGTGAGCGACCTCGCGGTGATGGCCGAGCTGAGCGAGCAGGATACGAAAGACCGGATCAGAAGACTGGAAGAGATCCAGGCTATCCGCCGCTACGCAGCGGTCGTCGACTGGGAGCGGGCCGGGGATGGCATCGTCGCCGCGGTGATCGAGCTTAAGGTCTCGCCTGAGCGGGACTTCGGTTACGACCGGATCGCGGACCGGATCGCCAGGTTCCCACAGGTCCGGTCGCTCCGGCTGGTGACCGGCGCCTACGACCTCCAGCTGCTGGTGACCGGGTCGAGCATGCATGAGATCGCCCGGTTCGTGGCCGAGCAGGTCGCACCGCTGGACCGGATCCGTGAGACAGCAACGCACATCATCATGAAGACCTACAAGGAGAACGGTATCACCTTCTCCACGCGCAGCGAGGTCGAGCGCCTCCCGTACTCGTTCTGAGGTGAGATGCGTTGAGGGATTTCGTCTCAAACCGGGCCCGCGCTATCCCGCCTTCCGGGATAAGGCGGTTCTTCGATATCGCGCAGACGATGGAGGATGTCATATCCCTGGGTGTCGGCGAACCGGATTTCGTGACCCCCTGGTGTGCCTGTGAGGCGTCCATATACTCCATCGAGCAGGGGTCGACCGCCTACACCTCGAACAAGGGGACGCCCAGGCTCAGGGGTGCCATCAGCCGCTATCTCGATGGCAGGTTTGGTGTCCACTATGATGCCGATGAGGAGATCATCGTGACCTGCGGCGTCTCAGAGGCGGCTGATATCGCTATAAGGGCCGTTGTTGACCCTGGTGATGAGGTGCTCGTCGCCGAACCCTGCTACGTCTCCTACACCCCGTGCGTCTCACTCGCCGGCGGGGCTCCGGTGGCGGTTCCCTGCCGGGCCGAGGACGAGTTCCGGCTGACTGCCGATGCACTCGCAGAGAGGATCACCCCGCGGACGAAGATCCTGATAGCAAACTTCCCGAACAACCCCACCGGCGGGGTTATGCAGGAGTCTGATTGGCACGGGATCGCTGATCTCCTGGTTGACCATGATATCCTCCTCATCAGCGACGAGGTCTATGCCGAGCTTACCTACACCGGCGATCACTTCTCGCCGGCGGCGATCCCGGAACTCCGCGAGCGGACGATCACACTGAACGGGTTCTCGAAGGCCTTTGCCATGACCGGGTGGCGGATCGGCTACCTCTGCGCGCCGCCGGCCATCACTGCGGCGGCCCTGAAGATCCACCAGTATGTCGCGCTCTGCGCTCCCGTCATGGGGCAGGTTGCGGCTTATGAGGCGCTCCGGAACGGGGGGGCGGAGAAGGATGCCATGGTCAGGGAGTACCGGGTCCGTCGAAACCTCTTTGTCGAAGGGCTGAATAAGCTCGGTCTTGCCTGTCACCTCCCGAAAGGTGCGTTCTACGCCTTCCCCTCTGTGGAGGGCACCGGAATGACCGATACAGGGTTTGCAGAGGCGCTTCTTCGCGAGCAGCACGTGGCGGTTGTTCCCGGAAGTGTCCTCGGGCCGTCCGGGGCCGGGCACCTGCGGTGTGCGTATGCGGTCTCGCGGGACGATCTCAAGGAGGCCCTGGCACGGATAAGCGTCTTTATGGAGTCGAGAAAATAAGGATCGCCTGCAGAGCATGCGTTCAAAAACCGATACCTCTGTGAACATCCTCTCTACACAAACGACCGGCGTTTTGTTGTCTTACAGGGGAGCGGAGGGCTGAGAACCCCTTTATTTCCACTGGAGATCCGGATCATCCGGCGATTCCGATCGATCCATGCATTGCTATCTCCAGCTCCAGGATACCCTCCGATCTTGAAATTCCAGGTATATCTCCGGATCTGGATCCGCGCTTCGCCCGGGAGATTCCGGTAAGAGACCGGTTTGCCGGCGCGGGGAAAAAATTTACGAGGCGAAGTTTCCAGTGGAAATGAAGGGGTTGTGAACCCGGAAGGGCTCTTCGTCGAGCATGGGCGTACACAGGCGAAGAGAGGGTACGGCCGGCCGCCCCCCTCACGCCAGACAAAATACTCTTTGCGGTCACAGAAATTTCTCTATAACAAAATGCTCCGCAATAAATCTCCCCGATCTATTCCGGTGCATCTCGCCGAATCCCCTGCCGGCCTCCCGGCCGCGATCTCGTACCGATCCACGCGGGACCGGCCTCATGTTGTTCTCAGGGCCCGCCCGCGATGCAGGGATCAGGCGTACGGGGGTCTTTCGCACCACCCGGGCATAATGTGTCTGTACGATCTCCCGGTGCTGCAGCCCCTGCCGCGGAACCCCCGGCAACCGCAACGGATAAGACCGGCCGGGCAGGAGATGAGTACCATGCCAGATGTGATCCTTGTCGCCTACGCCACCCGCTACGGTTCGACCGTCGGGTTGGCCGATGCGATCGGCGGCGAACTCAAAAAAACCGGTGTTGAAGTCGATGTGCAGCCAGTCAGCGAGGTTCGTGACATCTCCCGGTACCGGGCGGTTATCGTAGGGAGCCCGATATATATGGGGAAATGGCTCCCGGAGGCACAGGTCTTCATCGAGCGGAACCAGCAACACCTGCGCGGCATACCGGTCGCCTTCTTTGCCGTGGGGCTCACGGTCGCGGGCGGGGCGCCCGATGCCGCCGGGAAGGCGGAGGCGTCTATGGACCAGGTCCGGATGCTCGTAAACCCCATGGATACCGCTGTCTTCCCGGGAAGACTGGAGAGCCGCCGCCTCTCCGTAGCGGACCGCGCGATCACCAGGCTGATCAGGGCGAAGACCGGAGATTTCAGGGATCTGGGGGCTGCCCGTACCTGGGCACGGGCCCTGTGTGCGAAGATCGACCCGGCGTGACCCGCCGGCTATCTCCATACGAATACCAGGGGCAGATGATGATCCGCGCATACCCGGGTTGACTCGCGCGGGTGTGAAGTGGTGATCCGCCCCACGCGCGCCCGTGAAGATGCACAGCATCTGCAGAGACCGCTAAGGGTAGTACAGGATGATATGGGACAGATATGTATCTACCCGACAGCTTCAGGGATCGTTCATCCCATCTCATACCGGCCGATGCATCGGAGCAGCACCCGGGGGTGAAGGGGGATTAAAATAACGACATAAGAATAAAAAAGCATCCCCCAGAACCCCGCCGCAGGGATACCTATAAATAGTAGCGTCCTATACCAATGCACATCATGATACATAAAGGGGGGTATCAGGGCTCTATCCTTATAAAGAGCCACTCAAAACGCCTGGAATCACTGCGGGCGGGGTTCTGGGGGATCCTTACATGCCTCATCATGCTCAGTCTCATCACCGGAACCGGACAGGCTTACAGTTCTGATAACGCCACAATCACCCCGTCAATGGTAGTGCAGGTCAGAACGGAACTCTATCTCTATCCTGAACTCGAGAACAGCGTATCGCAGAGAAGCTCCGGTGGAGGGAGCGACCTCACCGCCTTCCTGCTCTGGTCCCATGCCTTCCCCGATGCCGTAACGGGGATCAGCATGCCGGTCGATGGATCGGCAGTCGCTGCAGGCACCGCCGGCGGGGAGATTGCGCTCCTGAACAGCAGTGGAAGCGTGCTCTGGACCTATCAGTCCGGCGCTCCGGTATCCGGGGTCGGGATCACCGCGGACGGGAGCGCTATCGCGGCAGGGTCCGGGAACCGGATCATGATGCTTGATGCCGGCGGCAGGGTTCTCTGGTCGATGGACTCAGGAAGCAGGGTGGTCGGGATCGGCATCTCCCCTGAAGGGGGATACTGCGCTGCGGGAACCGCCGGAGGGGACATCCTCTTCACCGACAGCCAGGGTGGCCTCCTCTGGAGGGTGCATGCCGGGAGCGCCGTAAGTGCCATAGCGGTTGGCCCTGATGGTGCATTCGTGGCGGTGGGAACTGAAGATGGCTTCATCTACATCCTGAATTCCCGGGGAGATCTACTCTGGACGCACGATGCAGGCAGCGCCGTGCAGAGCATATCGGTTGCGCCCAGCGGAGATGTCGCCGCCGGCACCGCCGACTCCACGCTCATCCTGCTCAACAGTGAAGGGAAGGGAGGGGTGGTGTGGACGGGTAGCGACCCGGTCAACGCAGTCCACCTTGCTGGCACCACCCGGATCGGCGCCGGGACAGCAGGGGGGTATGCATACCTCCTGAACGGTGCCGGAGTCAGACTCTGGAAGTCCGGCGAGCTCGGGGGCCCGGAAGGAGCGAAGAGTGCCATCACCGCTGTTGCGTCCTCATCGCCTGCCGATTACCTGGCCATAGGCTCCGATAACCAGAACGTCTACTACTTTGCCTTCACCAGCAGGGCTCCGCCGACCGTGATCCTGGATCAGGACCATGATAGCCTGAAAACCATATACCTGGCAGCACTCCTGGGTGATATGCGGGAAGCGCCAGAGATTATGCAGGCGGCTTCGGGGGCGGATTTTGCGCCCGGGAACACCGCAGGCCCGGTGCCGCAGGAAGCTCCCGGGCTCACGGCTGCAATCGCCCTTGGAGCCGTAGCGATCATCGCTGCCTGCCGGCGCATAGGCCGGTAGGGTAGATCGCAGACCCCCGGCACCCATTTTTGTCCCCGATCCTGCAAGAGAAGATGCATATAGAACGATCGCTCACCTATCTGCAGCCATCAGGTGAAGCTGGTGAACAAATACTCCTTTGTTGCAAGAATGCCCGATGAGTCCGGGGCGCTCCACCGCGCTGCCGAGATCATCAAGTCCTACTCGGGCAATATCAACCGCATCCAGTATGACCGCCGGATCGATCCTGCCACGGTCTTCTTCGAGGTGACCGCCGCGCCGGAGACCTGCCTCCGGATGAAAGAAGACCTGCATGCGATCGGCTACCTCCAGGAGACGCTTCCTGTGCTCGGGTTCCTCAAGTTCTCGGTATACCTCCCTCATGAACCCGGCGCCCTCTTCGAACTCCTCACATACATCACCGGGGCGGGCGCAAACATCGCTTACATAGACTTCGATGACCGGCGTTGCGACCCCGGAAGGGTCACCATCAGCCTTAACGTCGAAGAATCCATGGTCGTGGAGAGCCTGCTTGACCGCCTGAAATCACGCTACCGGCTTGAGATCCTTGAGTATGATACGACCGGCGAGAAACTCGACGATACCGTATTCTACGTCAGGTTCGCCCAGGCGGTGCGGGGGCTTATAGGGACGGCGGATGATGGATTCCTGTTAAACCTCCTGCATGATGTTAACCATATCGTCCAGGAACTCCACAGCCTCGGCCAGGATCCAGAGGAGGCCTTCGAATGCATCCTCTGCACAGGAAGGACGCTCCGGGACACCACCGCCGGGGGGTTTTATGCAGACGTCCAGCGCATCCCGGTCAGCGATGCCGTCGAGGTCTTCTGTTTCCAGATGCCGGGCGGGGGGAACATCTTCCTGCTCCGCGCCCCGGACGAGACCGTCATGATCGATACCGGATACGGCATCTACCACCAGGATGTGGTGCGGATGTTCCAGCACTACGGTCTCGGCGATCTTCAAAGGATCAGGCGGATCTACATCACCCACGCCGATGCCGATCACTGCGGGGCCGGCGGACTCTTTGAGGCGGAGGCACACATGCATGCGGGGTCGCTTGCGGTAATCCGCCAGGCGAACAGGGCCTACGGTTCGCGCAGCGAGGCCTCGATCCTTGAGGAGGTCTACACGACCATCATCAACCTCTTCTCGCGCTTCGCCCCGCCGGAGAACCCGGAACTCTTCCCGGCAGAGAAGATCGGTATGCGCTCGATATTTCCCATCCTCGCCCGTGTCAGGGTCCACGACCTTGAGTTTGAGATCCTTGAGTCCCTGGGCGGGCACCTGCACGGTCAGGTCTATCTCTTCTGCCCCGCCCACGGCATCATATTCACCGCTGATACGTTGATCAACTTCGGGAGCCTCGATGAAGACCGGAGACGCTACAACTCGTTCGCCGATTTCCTTGTGACGTCGGTCAACGTCGACAGCGAGCTTGCTCGCAGGGAACGCAGAGCGTTGCTCGATGTGATCGCAGACCTGGATAGGGAGCTTGCCCCGTCCGGCCGGCGATGCCTGGTCGCATGCGGCCACGGTTCCATATCCACCCTCGTGGATGGGAGGCTGGAGGTGGCCGGCCCGGTCGAGCGTTACCGGCCAAAAGAGAGGTGAGGGGGCGGGTGAAAGCCCCCTCGTCCCTGATGGAGAAGAGTGGACTCCTGTTCGCACGCCCGGCGGGTTCGCCGCGGTCGTGCTGGAAGGCGCAAAAAGATGCCCGGGTAACTGCCGGCTATGTCAACTACCCCTCTCTAAAGGGAGGGGCTTGCAACGGTAAGGAGGTTAGATGTCCTTAAAGCGTCACAATTCTCACCGGCCGGTTGACGCGGCCCCTACCGATTATCCGTGGAATCACAGAATCAGCGGCTACCATGTCTGTCACCTAGAGCGTTACGCCCATATCCCGGGCGATCTGCTTGAGTTCTGCGATCTTTTCCGGGTCGTCTTCGGACTGAATCCGGGTTGTATCCTTTGAGGATCAACTTTGTCCGGGTGGCGAAGACAAAGGTCATCCGGGAGAACGTGAACCGCCGCAACAGAAACTCCCGGGCCGGCAGCCGGTACGAGGAGGCGAAGAGAAGCGCGATGCCGGTCGCG